>NZ_JACVUD010000060.1:0-26807 GCF_016624905.1 Stenotrophomonas sp. S49
GTAGTGTGGCTCAAGCCATGCGAGAGTAGGTCATCGCCAGGGTTTACACCCAAAAACCCCGCTGCTCACGCAGCGGGGTTTTTTCTTATTAAGTGAAGGCGCTGCTTTTCCGGGTACCTTCCGCCCCAAGGGCAAGATCGCGAGCTGGCGCTGCAAGCGCTGCTGCAACCGTCTCCCTGGTGAAATTAGCGCTGTGGAACCACCCGATCCCATCCCGAACTCGGAAGTGAAACGCAGCTGCGCCGATGGTAGTGTGGCTCAAGCCATGCGAGAGTAGGTCATCGCCAGGGTTTATACCCAAAACCCCGCTGCTCACGCAGCGGGGTTTTTCTTTGCGCGAAACCAAGCACCCGATGGATCCACGCCACGCGTGGACGGGTAGCGCCGGGCCATGCCCGGCGGAAAGCAGTGCCAACCAAGGTTGGCCCCCCTGGCGGTGGCACAAAAAAAGCGGCGCCCCGGGGGGCGCCGCTGCTTCAGTCGAGCAAGCTCGACTCTACCGATCAATCGAGCAGACGCGGCGTTAAGGGGCCGCGGCCTTGTTCTTCATCATGGTGTCGCGGGCGGCCTTGAAGGGATTGCCTTCGTACCAGTTCGGCCAGCGATCGCCGCCCGCCAGTTCCTTGCCCACGCCGTACATCAGCTGCAGATCTTCCACGGTGCCATCCAGCTTCCAGGTGGCCGCGTCGAACTCATCCTTCGGGCCGTGGTAGCGGTTGTTGCCGTAGTCGGTCGCCGCCTTGCGGCCGGCGTCAACGCCGCCGTCGCGCAGGTCTTCACCGCCATCGGCATACAGGGCCGGCACACCGGCCTTGGCGAAGTTGAAGTGGTCGGAACGGAAGTAGAAGCCGCTCTGCACCGAGGTTTCACCGTGCAGGGTACGGTCCTGTGCGGCCGCCAGCGGCTTCAGGATGTCTTCCAGCTCGGAACTGCCGAAGCCGGTCACGGTCACGTCCTTGGCACGGCCGGCCACCGACATCGCGTCGATGTTGATCACCCCGGCAATCTTGTCCAGCGGGAAGGTCGGGTGGGCCACGTAGTACTTCGAACCCAGCAGGCCCGACTCTTCCAGGGTGACCGCCAGGAACACCACCGAGCGCTCCGGCTTCGGGTCCTGGTGGGCCATGGCTTCGGCCACTTCCAGGATGCCGGCTACGCCGGTGGCGTTGTCCACGGCACCGTTGTAGATGTTGTCGCCTTCCTCGCCCTCATGCTTGCCCAGATGGTCCCAGTGGGCCATGTACAGCACCGCTTCGTCGGCACGCTTGCTGCCCGGCAGCACGCCCACCACGTTGCGCGACTGCTTCTGCGCGACCTGGCTCTTCAGGTCGACCGAGGCGGTGGCCTGCAGCGGTACCGGCTTGAAGCCGCGCTTGCTGGCGTCCTTGTAGGCTTGGGCCAGGTCCAGGCCGGCACCGGCGAACAGCGCCTTGGCGGCCTCGGCACTCAGCCAGCCCTGCACCGGCAGGCGGCGCTCCGGATCATCCTTGGCCGGCAGGTCGTACTGCGGGCCGGCCCAGGAGTTCTTCACCACATCCCAGCCATAGGAGGCACCGGCGGTGTCATGCACGATCAGTGCGCCGGCGGCGCCCTTGCGCGCGGCCTCTTCGAACTTGTAGGTCCAGCGGCCGTAATAGGTCATGCGCTTGCCGTCGAACAGGGTCTGGTCGTCGACGTGGAAGCCCGGGTCATTGACGAACATGACTACCGTCTTGCCCTTCCAGTCCTGGCCCTGGTAGTCGTTCCACTTCTGCTCCGGCGCGTCCACGCCGTAGCCGACGAACACCAGGTTGCTGGCATCCAGCTTCACTTCGGTCTGGCCGGTACGGGTGCCGACCACCATGTCGGTGCCGAACTTCAGCTCGGTGCTCTTGCCGCCCTGCTCGATCTTCAGCACGGTCGATTCATCGGCCGTGGTTTCGGTCATCGGCACGTCCTGGAACCAGCTGTCACCGTTGCCCGGTTGCAGGCCGATGCGCTGCATCTGGTCGCGGATGTAGTTGACCGTCAGCTCTTCGCCCTTGCTGCCGGGGGCGCGGCCTTCGAACTCATCCGAGGCCAGAGTCTTCACCATCTCGCTGAAATCGGCGGCGTTGATGTCCGGCGAGAACGCGTGGTTGGCCGGCTTGGCCGCCGCAGCGCTGTCGGTGGCCGGCGCGGGGGCGGGCGTGTCTTCGCCCTTGCAGGCGCTGAGCGCGGCCGCAGCGGCCAGGCACAGAAGGAGTTTACGGGGCATCGTCGGTATCCTGGATACAGAAGGGGGCCGCGCCAGGCACGGCCAGGGAACGGGGATCAGTCCCCGGTGCAGCACGACGTCAATCCGCCGGGGCGGTATCGGTGTCGAACGGGATGGCGTCGGCGCCGGTGACCGGACCGATGCGGGCGCTGCGGTGCACGTACAGCACCACCTCGCGCTCGAATTCCAGCGGGCCACTGACCACGGCATTGGGGCCGATGATGATGCGCGGCTTGCGGCTGGTGGTGAGCGAGACGCTGAAGTTCGGCTTGCGCACGTGCACGCCACCGGACACCTGCGAACCGATGCCGACGGTGATGTCACCGTTCACCGTTTCCACGTCCTTGCGCACCCGGCTGTTGACCAGGCCGATGCCACCGTTGACCGTTTCCACGCCGCCTTCGATCTGGCTGCCGGCGTCGCTGAAGATGCTGCCGTTGACCGTGCTGACATCGCCGTGGGCGATCACCTCGCGGCCCAGGCGAACGCCACCGTTCACCGTCTCGATGCTGCCGGTGCGTGCGCGGTCGGCCACGGTCACCCCGCCGTTGACGGTGTCGATGCTGCCGGTTTCCACGCCTTCGCCCACGCGGATGCTGCCATTGACGGTATCCAGCTTGCCGTAGCGCTGGCCCGGATCGGCGCCGATGCTGCCGTTGACCTTGCTGATGTTTTCCTGCGCCGCCAGCGGCGCGGCGGCCAGCAGCAGGCCCAACAGCAGCGGAATGGAATGGGTTTTCATGGGGACCTCGTTGTTGTGCGGCTGGCAGGCCGCGTGCGGAGATGTCACCATTCCCCGGCACCCCCTGCAACTGCCTGAAGTCACTGGAAAGCCCTTGCGCCACAACGTCTTCCCCTCACGCCAGCATCACATCGCCGCCCGCGGCGCGCGTTGCCTGTTGCTGGGGCTGGCCTTGGCGCTGGCACTGCCGGTGCCGGGCGGGGCGCAGACTGCGTCCACCCGCGAAGCCGAGCGCAAGCTGCAGAAGCTGCGCAGCGAGCTGAAGGACGTGGCGCAGGAGCGCCGGCAGATCGAGGGCCAGCGTGGCCAGGCATCGCGGCAGCTGCGCGAGGCCGACGAAAAAGTGGCCCGCACCGGCCGCAGCCTGGCCCAGACGGAAAGCGCGCTGCGCGAACAGGCCCAGGCCCTGGCCCAGGCCGAGCAGCGCCGCAACGAACTGCAGGCCACCCTGGCCAAGCAGCATCGCGAACTGGCCGGCCTGCTGCGCGCGGCCTACCAGTTGGGCAATCACGCGCCGCTGAAGCTGCTGCTGTCGCAGGACACGGTGGCCGATGCCAACCGCGCCCTGGCCTACCACCGTTACCTGCAGCGCGAGCGCGCCGAGCGCATCGCCACCCTCACCGCGGATCTGCAGGAACTGGAAACGCTGCAGGCCCAGATCGCCCAGCGCCAGCAGCATCTTCAGGGCGCCCAGCGCGACCAGAAGCAGCAGGCCGCCACCCTGGCTGCCGACCGCCGCGAACGGGCGCAGACGGTGGCATCGCTGGAAGAACGCTTCAAGGACAAGCGCGAGAAGGAACAGGCGCTGGGCCAGGATGCCAAGGCGCTGGAAACCCTGCTGGCCAACCTGCGCGCCGCTGCCGCCCGCGCCGAAGCCGAGCGCCGCGCCGCTGCACGCAAGGCGGCGGCGGAAAAGGCCGCGGCCGAAAAGGCCGCACGCCAGGCCAAGGCTGAAGGCCGCCCGGCGCCGCCCACCAAGGTACCGCCGGCAGTGGCCTCGGCGCCCGCGCCGAAGGTTGGCGGCCTGGGCTGGCCGCTGTCGGGCAATCTGCTGGCCCGCTATGGCGGCAAGCTGCCCGATGGCCGTACCAGCAGCGGCGTGCTGATCGGTGCGCCGGCCGGCAGCACGGTCACGGCGGTGGCCGATGGCACCGTGGTGTTTTCCGACTGGATGACCGGCTACGGCATGATCCTGATCGTCGACCACGGCAATGGCTACATGAGCCTGTACGCGCACAACGACACCCTGCTGAAGGATGCTGGCGCGCGCGTCAGCCGCGGCGATGCGGTGGCCAAGGTCGGCAACTCCGGCGGCCAGGGCGTCACCGCGCTGTACTTCGAACTGCGCCGCGGTGGCCAACCGGTCAATCCGGACAGCTGGCTGCAGCGCCGCTGAATCCTGGCGGCCGCATGGCCGCGGGATTCAACGGGAATTTACCCACGCTTCGCGCATAATCGGTGCATGTGCCTTGGGCACGATGCCACCGTCGACAGGAGTGATCCATGCGCGCAGCCCGTACCGCCACCCTCTTGCTGGCCTTGTTGCCAGCGTTGTCCTGGGCGCAGCAGACCGCGCCTGCGGCCGCTGCCGAAACCCCGGCGCAGGCCGCCAGCAACGAAGAGGCGGTGACATCAAAGGTGCCGCTGGAAGATATCCGGCGCTTCGTGGCGGTCTACAACGCCGTGCGTGCGGCCTACGTGGACCCGGTGGACGACAACAAGCTGATGCAGTCGGCGGTGCGTGGCCTGCTGCTGGACCTGGATCCGCACAGCACCTACTTCAACAAGGAAGACGCCGAGGCCTTCGACGAACAGGCCAACGGCGCCTATGAAGGCATTGGCGTGGAGCTGCAGCAGCAGCCCGACAACGCTTCGATGAAGGTGATTTCGCCGATTGACGATACGCCTGCGGCCAAGGCCGGCATCCTGGCGGGCGATCTGATCATCGCCATCGACGGCAAGCCGATCAGCGCCATCGATGCCAGCGAACCGCTGCGCGGCCCGGCCGGCAGCAAGGTGGTGCTGACCATCGTGCGCGAGGGCAAGCCCAAGCCGTTCGATGTGCCGCTCACCCGGCAGACCATCCGCGTGACCAGCGTGCGCAGCCGCCTGCTGGAACCGGGTTACGGCTATATCCGCCTGGCCACGTTCCAGGCCGACACCGGCGCTGATTTCCAGAAGCACGTGCAGCAGCTGCAGAAGCAGTCCGGCGGCAGCCTGAAGGGCCTGGTGCTGGATCTGCGCAGCAACCCCGGTGGTCTGCTGACAGCCGCCGTGCAGGTGGCCGACGACCTGCTGGAGAAGGGCAACATCGTCAGCACGCGCGGCCGCATCCGTATCAGTGATGCACGCTTCGACGCCACTCCGGGCGACCTGCTGAAGGGCGCGCCGGTGGTGGTGCTGGTCGATGCCGGTTCGGCCAGTGCGTCGGAAGTGCTGGCCGGTGCGCTGCGCGACAACCAGCGGGCACGCGTGGTCGGCAGCCGCACCTTCGGCAAGGGCTCGGTGCAGACCGTGCTGCCGCTGGACAACGGCGACTCGGTGAAGCTGACCACCGCGCGCTACTACACGCCCAGTGGCAAATCGATCCAGGCCACCGGCATCGTGCCGGACGTGGAACTGAAGCCGGCGCCCACGCCGGAAGAAGACGCGCTGCCAGCCAGCCTGAGCGACTACAGCGAGGCGACCCTGCCGGGCCACCTGCGTGGCGACGACGAAGGCACCGAGGGCTACCGCGCCGGCGCCGTGCTGCCGGGTGATGGCCCGATCGACGATGGCCTGGCCGAACTGAAGAGCCCCGGTTCGGTGGCCGCGCGGCTGAAGGCCGAGGCCGCCAAGGCTGCCGCAGCCAAGCCGCCGGCAAAGGCTGAAGCGAAGGCTGAAGCAAAGCCCGTGCCGGCCCCGACCAAGCCCTGACGGTAGCGCCGGGCCATGCCCGGCGATGCGTTCCCCTGCGCTGACGCGCGCGATTGGTAGAGTCGAGCTTGCTCGACTGTTTTTTCCTGAAGCAGTCGAGCAAGCTCGACTCTACGGACCGGCCAGAGCAGTCGAGCAAGCTCGACTCTACGAAGATGATGGCTAGAAGCCGTGGCGCTTGCGCAGCTTGCGGGCGATCGCGGCGCGCACGTACACGCCGTAGAGCAGGCCGAACAGGAAGCCGCCGATGTGCGCCCACCAGGCCACCATGCCGAAGGTCGGGCCGATGTAGGCGAATACCACCTGCAGCGCTGCCCACACGCCGATCAGCAGGTAGGCCGGGGCGCGCACGAATTCCAGGAACAGGCCCAGCGGAATGACCACCCCCAGCCGCGCGCCGGGGAACAGCGCCAGATAGGCGCCGATCAGCGCCGACACCGCGCCACTGGCGCCGATGATGATCTGGTCGGGGCTGCCCATGGTGTAGATCGCCACCAGGTTCGATACCGCCCCGCCCAGCAGGAACAGCAGCAGCAACCGCCACGGGCCCAGCACGCGCTCGGCGGGCAGGCCGAAGATCAGCAGGAACACCAGGTTGCCCAGCAGGTGCGACCAGTCGGCGTGCAGGAACAGGGCGGTGAACAGGCGCAGCACGCTGCCGTCCTGCAGGGTGGCCCAGTAGTCCAGCGGGTGGGTCAGGCCGGTGGACAGGGCACCCCAGTCCAGCCACAGGCTGCGACGGGCGTCGTCCGGGCGCGAGATCGACCACAGGAACGCCAGCCACACTGACGCAAACAACACGGGCGTGGCCCAGCGCAGGGCCGCCTTCTTGCGTGAGGGGAGCGAGACGAACATGGGCGCTAGCCTAGCGTGCGCGGGCATTGTGCGGGGAGGCGCCTGTTCATGTTTTGCGAAGGGAAATGCCCCGCTGCTGTTATTGTTTCATTAACGGCTCTGAGTGATACTCGCATACGGCGTCGTATGTCGGGAGGGGAATCCGGCGCGTTCTGGCGGGCCTTCGGGTCCGGTAGGCGCAGGCGCACTCAGAGCACCATCACCGCTTACCGGAGAGAGAACACGATGCAAACTGCTTCCACCATTGCCCGACTGACCCTGCTGGCCGTCGGCGTTGCCGGTGCGCTGGCCGCCGCCGATGCCAACGCCGCTGCCTTCCAGCTGAAGGAAAACAGCGCCAAGGGCCTCGGCCGCGCGTTCGCCGGCTCGACCTCTGCCGAAGGCGATGCCTCGGTGGTCGCCACCAACCCGGCCTCGATGCGCCTGCTCGACGGCACCCAGTTCCAGGGTGACGTGAGCGCCATCAGCTTCGGCGCCAAGTTCCGCGGCGAAGGCCAGTACGGCAACGGCGCCCCGATTTCCGGCGGCAACGGCGGCGACGCCGGCATGATCGCCCCGGTTCCGGCCGCGTACTTCCACGTGCCGTTCGGCGAAAAGGACAACATGCACTTCGGTGTGTCGCTGTCGGTGCCGTTCGGCTTCAAGACCGAATACGACCGTGACTGGGTCGGCCGCTACAACGGCGTGAAGACCGAACTGCAGGCCGTCGACCTGGGCGCCGCGTTCTCCTACGACGTGAACCCGTACCTGTCCTTCGGTGCGTCGGTGTTCGTCGAGCGCCTGGACGTTGACCTGACCAGCGCCGTCGATGCCGGCACCGCCATCAACGCCAGCGCCCAGCAGCGTGCTGCTGCCACCGTGCTGGCCCGTGGCGGCACCCAGGCCCAGGCCGCTGCCGCCGCCCGCCAGGCCGGTATCCAGGCTGCCCAGCTGGGCTTCTCGCCGGGTACCGCCGATGGCTACCTGCGCATCAAGGGCGACGAAATGTCCGTGGGTTACACCCTGGGCATGACCGTCAGCCCGGTGGAAGGCACCAACATCGCCTTCAGCTACCGCTCGGAAGTGGAACACAAGATCACCGACGGCAAGGCCGACTTCACCATGACCCCGGCTGCGGCCGCGTTCCTGGCCAGCGCTGCCCCGGGTACCTTCGTTGACAGCAACGGCCGTGCCACCATCACCCTGCCGGCCAGCGCCACGGTCAGCGTCAGCCACCGCGTGAACGACCAGTGGAAGATCATGGCCGACGTTTCACGCACCGCGTGGAGCAAGTTCGACCAGGTCACGGTTGACTACGATTCCAACCAGCCCGACAGCGTGCTGCCGTTCCACTACCGCGACACCACCTTCGCTTCGATCGGTACCGAGTACCGTCTGAACGAGCAGCTGACCCTGCGCGGCGGCCTGGCGTACGACCAGACCCCGACCACCGATGCCCACCGCGACGTGCGCGTGCCGGACACCACCCGCAAGTGGCTGTCGCTGGGTCTGACCTGGGCCCCGTCGGAGAAGATGGAATACAGCGTGGGCTACACCCACCTGTTCACCAAGGATCCGAACATCACCTCGACCTCGGCCACCGGCAACACCGTGACCGGCAAGTACAAGGTGACCGGCGACGTGCTGGCCGCTTCGATGCAGTACAAGTTCTGATAAAGGCCACGGCCTGACGCAGTACAGGGAGAGCCCCGCGCAAGCGGGGCTTTCTTTTTGTGGGCCATCCACGCATGGCGTGGATCTACTGGTGCGCCGCCCACGCGTGGTGCGTGGATCGACGACAATAGCGGCATGAACCTGTCCGATCCCAATTTCCAGCTGGAGCTGGCTGCCAACATCGCCGTCGCGGGCTCGATCCTGCTGGCCGGGCGCAACAACGTCCACACCTGGTGGCTGGGCATCGTCGGCTGCGCGCTGTTCGCTGCGGTGTTCGAGCGTTCGCACCTGTACGCCGACATGGTGCTGCAGGGCTTCTTCATCGTCATCAGCGTGCTGGGCTGGTGGCAGTGGCTGCGGGGCGACCACGGCGCGCCGTTGCCGATCACCTCGCTGCGTCCGCGCGCCTGGGCGTGGTTGCTGCCGCTGGCGGTGGTGGGCACGCTGGGCTATGGCTGGATGCTGACCCGCCTGACCCAGGCCTATGCGCCGTACATCGATTCGGCAGTGCTGGTGCTGAGCGTGATCGCGCAGATCCTGATGATGCAGCGCAAGCTGGAATCGTGGTGGGTGTGGCTGCTGGTGAACACCATTGCGGTGCCGCTGTACTACAGCCGCGGCCTGCACCTGACCTCGATCCTGTACATCGGTTTCTGGATCAATGCGCTGGTGGCGCTGCGCCATTGGCGCACGCTGATGCGCGCCGACCGTGCGGCGGCGGGCGCAGCCGATGCCACTGCCTGACACGGTGCCGCGTGGGTTGGTGGTGGGCAAGTTCTGCCCGCTGCACCGCGGCCATGAACGGCTGATCGAATTCGCCGCCGCGCGCTGCCAACAGCTGCTGGTGATCGGCTGGTCGCAGCCGGGGTTCGCCGGTTACAGCGCCGGGCGGCGCGAGCGCTGGCTGCGTGCGCGCTTTCCGCAGGCGACCGTCGCGGTGCTGGATGACGACCGCCTGGCCGCCCTGTGCCGCGCGCATGGCGTGCCGCTGCGCGCGCTGCCGCAGGACAGCGAAAGCGAGCAGGTGCAGCGCGCCTTCACCGCGTGGCTGTGCCTGGCGCTGTTCGGTGGCCCGGTGCAGGCGGTGTTCACCGGCGAAGACTATGGCGATGGTTTCGCCGCCGCCTTGGCCCAGCAGTTCGCTGCACCGGTGCAGCATCATCGGCTGGACCGCGCGACCGACATCGGCCAGGCCAGTGGTACGCAACTGCGTGCCGACCCGCACGCGCACCGCAGCAGCCTGTCGCCGGCGGTGTACGCCGACCACGTGCAGCGCGTCGCCTTCATCGGTGGCGAATCCACCGGCAAGAGCACGTTGGCGCGGGTGCTGGGCGAACGCCTGGGCACGGCCTGGGTGCCCGAGTTCGGCCGTACGTTGTGGGAACAGCAGGGCGGCGAGCTGCACGCGCAGGATCTGCTGCGCATCGCCGCGACCCAGCCGCAGCATGAAGAGCAGGCGGCGCAGCACGCGCACCGTTGGCTGTTCTGCGATACCACGCCGCTGGTCACCCTGGGCTACAGCGACTGGATGTTCCAGACCGCGCCAGCGGAACTGCAGCGCGCCGCAGCGCGGCCCTACGACCTGCTGTTCCTGTGCGCGCCGGACATTCCCTTCGTGCAGGATGGCACGCGCGTGGGCGTGGAATTCCGCGCACGGCAGCACGCGTGGTACCTGCAGCAGCTGCAGGCGCGCGGGGTGCCGCATGTGCTGCTGGAAGGTGATCTGGACGCGCGGGTTGCGCGGGTGCAGGCCGCGCTGGCGACGCGCGTGGACAACCGCTTCAGCGTGGTGGCCGGGTAAGCGCCGCACATCGCCTGGCGCCACCGGAAGGGCACAAAAAAACCCCGCTTTCGCGGGGTTTTCCGTGCATCCATCACACCCGTGGAAGGGAGGGGGGTCTTAGTCGCCCAGGGTCAGCAGCGAGGCATTGCCACCGGCGGCGGTGGTGTTCACCGTCACCGTCTTTTCAGTGGCGAAGCGCAGCAGGTAGTGCGGGCCGCCCGCCTTGGGGCCGGTGCCGGACAGGCCCTGGCCGCCGAACGGCTGCACGCCCACCACTGCACCGATCTGGTTGCGGTTGACGTAGACGTTGCCGACGTGGACGCCGTTGCTGATGCGGTCCACGGTTTCGTCGATGCGCGAATGCACGCCCAGGGTCAGGCCGTAACCGGTGGCGTTGATCTGGTCGATCACTGCATCCAGCTGCTCACCCTTCCAGCGGATCACGTGCAGCACCGGGCCGAAGACTTCCTTCTGCAGCTGGCCCAGGTCCTTCAGTTCGTACGCACGCGGTGCGAAGAAGGTGCCATGGGCGGCTTCGGCGGACAGTTCGGCAGCGGCGATCAGGCGCGCTTCGCGGTCCATGCGCTCGGCGTGGTCCTGCAGGATCTTCAGCGCGTCGGCGTCGATCACCGGGCCGACGTCGGTGGACAGCAGGCCAGGGTTGCCGACCTTCAGTTCCTTCATTGCGCCGGCCAGCATGGTCATCACCTTGTCGGCGATGTCGTCCTGCACGAACAGCACGCGCGCGGCCGAGCAGCGCTGGCCAGCGGAGGTGAAGGCCGAACCGATGGCGTCCTTGACCAGCTGTTCCGGCAGCGCCGAAGAGTCGGCGATGAAGGCGTTCTGGCCGCCGGTTTCGGCAATCAGCACGCCGATGGCGGCATCGCGCGCGGCCATGGCGCGGTTGATTGCGCGGGCGGTTTCGGTGGAGCCGGTGAAGGCCACGCCGGCCACGCGCGGATCGGCGGTCAGGGCGGCGCCGACGGTGGCACCGTCGCCCGGCAGGAACTGCACCACCTCAGCCGGCACGCCGGCGTCGTGCAGCAGCTTCACCGCATAGTAGCCGATCAGGTTGGTCTGCTCGGCCGGCTTGGCGATCACGCTGTTGCCGGCGGCCAGGGCGGCGGCCACCTGGCCCAGGAAGATTGCCAGCGGGAAGTTCCACGGGCTGATGCAGACGAACACGCCACGGCCGTGCAGCTGCAGCTCGTTGGATTCACCGGTCGGGCTGGGCAGCTTTTCGGCGTGGCTGAACTGCTCGCGCGCCTGCTTGGCGTAGTAGCGCAGGAAATCCACCGCTTCGCGCACTTCGGCAATGCCGTCGGGCAGGCTCTTGCCGGCTTCCTTCACGCACAGCGCCATGAATTCGGGCATGCGCGCTTCCAGCTGGTCGGCGGCATGTTCCAGGATGGCGGCGCGGCTGGCTGCCGGCGTGCGGTTCCAGGCCGGCTGCGCGGCCACGGCGTTGGCCAGCGCCTTCTGCACGGTGGCGGCATCGGCGGCCTGCCACTGGCCCACCACGTCGCGGCTGTCGGCCGGGTTGGTGACCGGCAGCGAGGCACCGGTGGTGACCGCACCCGGCACCAGCGGCGCGGCCTGCCACGGCTTTACTGCAGCGTTGATCTGCTCGGCCAGGGCGCGCAGTTCGTTGTCGTTGGCGAGGTTGGCGCCCATGGAGTTCTTCCTGTCGTGGTTCTGGCTGCGCAGCAGGTCAACCGGCAGCGGGATCTTGGGGTGCGGAATCGATTCGAACGAAGCGACCATCTCGACCGGGTCGCGGACCAGGTCGGCGATCGGCACGCGCTCGTCGGTGATGCGGTTGACGAAGCTGGAGTTGGCGCCGTTTTCCAGCAGGCGGCGCACCAGGTACGGCAGCAGGTCTTCGTGCGAACCGACCGGCGCGTACACGCGGCAGGGCAGGCCCAGGCGATCGGCCGGCACCACTTCGGCGTACAGGTCATCGCCCATGCCGTGCAGCTTCTGGTGCTCGTACACGCCGCCGTTGGCGATGCTGCGCACCGCGGCGATGGTGTGCGCGTTGTGCGTGGCGAACATCGGATAGATCGCGTCGGCATGGGTGAACAGACGCTTGGCACAGGCCAGGTAGGACACGTCGGTGTTCTGCTTGCGGGTGAACACCGGGTAGCCCGGATAGCCCTCGATCTGCGCGCGCTTGATCTCGGCATCCCAGTAGGCACCCTTCACCAGGCGCACCTGCAGGCGGCGACCGGCGCGGCGCGCCATGTCGGCCAGGTGGTCGATGGTGTACGGGGTACGCTTCTGGTACGCCTGCACGACCACGCCGAAGCCATCCCAGCCGGCCAGCGAGGCGTCGGAGAACACCTGTTCGATGATGTCCAGCGACAGTTCCAGGCGGTCCGATTCTTCGGCGTCGACGGTGCAGCCGATGCCGTAGCTCTTGGCCAGCTGCGCCAGTTCCAGCACGCCCGGCACCAGGTCCTTCAGCACGCGTGCGCGCTTGGCATGTTCGTAGCGCGGGTACAGCGCCGACAGCTTGATCGAGATGCCCGGCGCGTTGTTGACGTCGCCGTCGGGGCGGCCGCCGCGTGCCTTGTGATCACCGCCAATGGCGTGGATCGCACGACGGTAGTCTTCCAGGTAGCGCAGCGCGTCCTTCATGGTCAGCGCGCCTTCGCCCAGCATGTCGAAGGAATAGCGGTAGCTGGCGTTGTCGCCCTTGTGCGAGCGCGCCAGTGCTTCGCTGATGGTGCGGCCCATCACGAACTGGTGGCCCATGATCTTCATCGCCTGGCGCACGGCCAGGCGCACCACGGGTTCACCCACGCGGCCGACCAGGCGCTTGAACGCGCTGGGCGCGTCGGCGCGGGTGGCGTCGTTCATCTGCACCAGCTTGCCGGTCAGCATCAGGCCCCAGGTGGAGGCGTTGACCAGCACCGAGTCGCTGCCGCCCAGGTGCTTTTCCCAGTCGGCATCGGCCAGCTTGTCGCGGATCAGCTTGTCGGCGGTGTCCTGGTCGGGAATGCGCAGCAGCGCCTCGGCCACGCACATCAGCAGCACGCCTTCCTCGCTGCCCAGGTCGTACTGGCGCATGAAGGCTTCGATCGCGCCCTGGTCCTTGGCGCGCACGCGCACCCGGCCGACCAGGTCGGCGGCCAGCGCCTGCACCCTGGCCTGCTCCTCGGCCGGCAGGCGGGCCTGCGCCAGCAGGTCACGCACGTGGCTGGCCTCGTCCTTCAACCAGGCGTCGGTGATGGCCTGGCGGAACGGGTTGGGGGGCGCCGGCAGTTCCGGCGACAGCAGCGCGCCCGGACGCGGCGCGTCGTTGGCGGTGGGGGAGGAAGAGGGTGCGTTCATGCCGGTCCGGCCAGTGGAAAACTTGGCGATTTTAATCATTTTTTGGCCGCCGGGAAGGGCCTGCCAGCGCCCCTGATGAACGGCGATAGCCCCTGATGGCGGTGGATTCAGCCTGTTCAGCCAGCCTGGTATTATTTGTGCCGAATTCGTCATTCGCGCCGCCGGGCTCATGCTGTATTGCAACATCGGAAAAAGTGTGAATGCACCCTTGCTACCGGCGAGAGGGCAGGGCTACCATCGAGACGTTTCCCGCGGCAGGAACGCGGTTGCGACATGATCGAGGTGCTTCCAGCTCCGGATGGGTCAGGTACGCAGCTGCGGCTGCGTCCCCCACGGGCGCTCGATGCCCGGCAGTTCATCCTGTTGTTCACCGTGTTGGGCGGGGCGATGTGGCTGGTTTCGGCCGTCGGTTGGCTGGCTGGCAATGTATTCGCCCCCCTGTTCGCGCTGCTGTACAGCCTGTTGCTGGCAGCCGCCCTGCGCGCCCTGTGGCGCAGCGGCGAACGGCAGGAGGAGATCCGGGTAGTGCCGGCGTGTGTGGAGGTCATCCCCACGCCCGGTGGTTCGCCGGTGTTCCGCGCGCACCCGCATTGGGTACGCCTGGTCACCGGTGATGAGAGGGTCCGGCTGGCATCCAGCGGACGGCAGGTGGAGGTGGGGAGTTTCCTCGCGCCGGCCGAACGCCAGACGCTTGCTGAAATGCTTGAAGGCTTGCTCGCCGCCAGCGATGGCGGCAACCGACGACGCTAAGGGTCTAGGCAATGAAGCAAAGCAGCAGGTGGGGCACGAAGTGCGTTGCAGCGGCCGCCGCGGTGGTGGCCGGGGGACTGGTACCGGCACTGGCCTGGGCACAGGCGGCCGATCCCAAGCCGTGGCAGCTGAACATGGGCAAGGGGGTCACCCAGACCTCGCGCCTGGCCTGGGAGTCGAACAATCTGTCGCTGATCATCTGCACAGTGATCGGGGTCATCGTGTTCGGCGCGATGGGCTATGCGATGTTCAAGTTCCGCAAGTCCAAGGGCGCGGTGGCGGCCACCTTCAGCCACAACACCAAGGCCGAGATCATCTGGACCGTCATTCCGGTGATCATATTGGTGGTGATGGCCTGGCCGGCCACGGCCAACCTGATCAAGATGTACGACACCCGCGATGCCGAGATGACGGTGAAGATCACCGGCTACCAGTGGATGTGGAAGTACGAATACCTGGGCGAGAACGTGACCTTCACCAGCCGCCTGGACCGCGAATCGGACCGGGTGCGGCAGAGTGGCATCGTGCCCGACCGCGAAAGCCACCCGCATTACCTGCTGGACGTGGACAACCGCCTGGTGCTGCCGGTCGATACCAAGGTGCGCTTCGTCATCACCTCCGACGATGTGATCCATGCCTGGTGGGTGCCGGCGCTGGGCTGGAAGCAGGACGCCATTCCCGGCTTCATCAACGAAGCCTGGACCAGCATCGAGCAGCCCGGCGTGTACCGCGGCCAGTGCGCCGAACTGTGCGGCAAGGACCACGGCTTCATGCCGATCGTGGTCGAGGCGGTGTCCAAGGAAGACTTCAGGCAGTGGCTGGCCCAGCGCAAGCCGGCGCCGCCTGCCGAGCCTGCTGCACCGGCCGCACCTGCAGCAGCAGAAGCCGCACCTGATGCCGCCGCGCCCACTGCGGCGCCGGCAGCGCCGGCCGACGGGGCCTGATCCATCACCCGTGGCCGCCTGCGGCCGCGGTGACAACCGATTCTGAGAGGTGTTTTGCAATGGCGCACTCGGCAGTTGGGCACGACGATCACCATCACCACCAGAGCTTCTTCGAGCGTTGGTTCTTCTCGACCAACCACAAGGACATCGGCACGCTGTACCTGGGTTTCAGCTTCATCATGTTCATCATCGGTGCGGCGATGAGCGTGGTGATCCGGGCCGAACTGGCGCAGCCGGGCCTGCAGTTCGTGAAGCCCGAATTCTTCAACCAGATGACCACCGTGCATGCACTGGTGATGATCTTCGGTGGCGTGATGCCGGCCTTCGTGGGCCTGGCCAACTGGATGATTCCGCTGCAGATCGGCGCGCCGGACATGGCCCTGCCGCGCATGAACAACTGGTCGTTCTGGCTGCTGCCGGTGGCCTTCAGCCTGTTGCTGCTGACCCTGTTCCTGCCCGGCGGTGCACCGGCCGGTGGCTGGACGCTGTACCCGCCGCTGTCGCTGCAGGGCGGCTACAACGTGGCCTTCAGCGTGTTCGCCATCCACGTGGCCGGCATCAGCTCTATCATGGGCGCGATCAACATCATCGCCACGGTGCTGAACATGCGCGCGCCGGGCATCGACCTGCTGAAGATGCCGATCTTCTGCTGGGCCTGGCTGATCACCGCGTTCCTGCTGATTGCGGTGATGCCGGTACTGGCCGGCGCGGTCACCATGCTGCTGACCGACAAGTTCTTCGGCACCAGCTTCTTCAATGCCGCCGGTGGCGGTGACCCGGTGATGTACCAGCACATCTTCTGGTTCTTCGGGCACCCCGAGGTCTACATCATGATCCTGCCCGCCTTCGGCGTGGTCAGCGAGATCATCCCGACCTTCAGCCGCAAGCCGCTGTTCGGCTACCAGGCGATGGTCTATGCCACGGCGGCGATCGCCTTCCTGTCGTTCATCGTCTGGGCCCACCACATGTTCACCGTGGGCATGCCGCTGGGCGGCGAGATCTACTTCATGTTCGCCACCATGCTGATCTCGATCCCCACCGGGGTGAAGGTGTTCAACTGGGTCAGCACCATGTGGCGCGGCTCGCTTACCTTCGAAGCGCCCATGCTGTGGTCGGTGGCCTTCGTCATCCTGTTCACCATCGGCGGGTTCTCCGGCCTGATGCTGGCCATCGTCGCCGCCGACTTCCAATACCACGACACCTACTTCGTGGTGGCCCACTTCCACTACGTGCTGGTGACCGGTGCGGTGTTCGCGCTGATCGCAGCGGTGTACTACTGGTGGCCGAAGTGGACCGGGCGCATGTACAGCGAGAAGTGGGCAAAGGCGCACTTCTGGTGGTCGATCGTGTTCGTGAACCTGCTGTTCTTCCCGCAGCACTTCCTCGGCCTGGCCGGCATGCCGCGGCGCATTCCCGATTACAGCGTGGCATTTGCCGACTGGAACCTGATCAGCTCGATCGGTGCGTTCGGCATGTTCGCTACGCCTTTCATGATGGCGGCGATCCTGCTGTCGTCGCTGCGCAATGGCGAAAAGGCCGCCGACCGTTCCTGGGAAGGCGCCCGCGGGCTGGAGTGGACGCTGCCCTCGCCGGCACCGGCGCACACCTTCACCACGCCGCCGACCCTGCGCCCGGGCGACCTGGCCCACGATGACATCACGCATTGAGGTGGGCCATGCATAACGAGAACCCGTTTCCGAGCTCGACTGACAGCGTGTTCGCCACCGGTAGAGTCGACTGTCAGTCGACTCGCGAAGAGCAGCCGACCAACGGTCGGCTCTACCGGGGCGAGGGAGAAGAGCAGCCGACCAACGGTCGGCTCTACCAAAGCCAGAACCAAAACCACAGCCACAAAATCGATCTGCAGCGCCAGCGCGCCCGCCGCACCGCACTGTGGGTGGGCGCCATTGCCGTGCTGGTCTACGTGGGCTTCATCCTGAGTGGGGTGATCGGCCGATGAGCGATGCACCGGCCACCGCGACCTCACGCAGCGCCGGCCTGCCGCGCCTGATCGGCGTGGCGGTGGCGGTGTTCCTGCTGACGTTCTCGCTGGTGCCGCTGTACCGCATCGCCTGCGAAAAAGTGTTCGGCGTGCGCTTGGAACGCGGCCCCGGCAGTGAAGCCAGCACCGGCGCCGCCACCGGCAAGCGCACCGTGCGCGTGGAATTCGACGGCGGGGTGAATTCGCGCCTGCCGTGGTCGTTCCACCCCGAGCAGCTGACCATGGACGTGGTGCCGGGCGAACTCAACGAAGCCCTGTACTTCGCCCGCAACGACAGTGCAGGCGCAGTGGTGGGCAGCGCCGTGCCCTCGGTGGCGCCGGCACGTGCGTCGGGGTTCTTCAGCAAGACCGAATGCTTCTGCTTCACCGCCCAGACCCTGCAGGCCGGTGAAAAGCGCGACATGCCGGTGCGCTTCATCGTCGATCCGGACCTGCCGCCGGAAATCAAGACGATCACCCTGTCCTACACCTTCTACCGCAACGATGCGCTGTCCGATCGGCTGGCTGCAGCCGCTACCTCGGAAGGCGCGCACGCCGCTCCCTGACCCGGAAACCGACATGGCCCAGACCCCGCACGACGCCAATGTGTACTTCGTCCCGGCCCAGAGCCGCTGGCCGTTCGTGGGCTCCATCGCGATGATGGTG
The DNA here is from genome assembly GCF_016624905.1 of Stenotrophomonas sp. S49. Classification (NCBI taxonomy): domain Bacteria; kingdom Pseudomonadati; phylum Pseudomonadota; class Gammaproteobacteria; order Lysobacterales; family Lysobacteraceae; genus Stenotrophomonas; species Stenotrophomonas sp. S49. Next base: position 17,863 of record NZ_JACVUD010000060.1, read on the forward strand.
ACCATGGTGGGCGTGGCCAGCTGGTTGAACGATGCCAGTTGGGGCCGCTGGACCTTCTATGCCGGCCTGGCGATGCTGGTGCTGACCCTGTTCTGGTGGTTCAGCGATGTGGTGCGCGAATCGCAGGCCGGGCACTACAACCGCCAGGTCGATGGCTCGTTCCGCATGGGCATGGTCTGGTTCATCTTTTCCGAAGTGATGTTCTTCGGTGCCTTCTTCGGCGCGCTGTTCTACACCCGCAACCTGGGCCTGCCGTGGCTGAGCGGCGAAGGCGATGGGGTGATGACCAACGAGCTGCTGTGGCAGGGCTATTCGGCCGGCTGGCCGACCAATGGACCGGCGGCGATCGGTGGTGCGTTCCAGACCATTCCCGCCTGGGGCCTGCCGCTGATCAACACGCTGATCCTGCTCACTTCCGGCGTGACCCTGACCATCGCCCACCACGCCCTGAAGGGTGGCCACCGCCGCCAGCTGCTGGTGTGGCTGGGCCTGACCGTGCTGCTGGGCGCGTTCTTCCTGACCCTGCAGGCCGAGGAATACATCCACGCCTACAAGGAACTGAACCTGACCCTGGGTTCGGGCATCTACGGTTCCACGTTCTTCATGCTGACCGGCTTCCACGGTGCGCACGTGCTCCTGGGCACGATCATGCTGATCGTGATGTGGCTGCGCTCGGCCAAGGGCCACTTCACCCGCGACAACCACTTCGGCTTCGAAGCCGCCGCGTGGTACTGGCACTTCGTGGACGTGGTGTGGCTGATGCTGTTCCTGTTCGTCTACGTCCTTTGAGTGCGCAGCGGCAGGTACCCTCAGCCGCCGACGCCGTGCGGCTTGATCCAGCCCATGTAGATGCTGACGATCACCAGCGCGATCAGGGCCACCGACACCGCAATGCGGCGGGTGAGCGCATTGACCGTGCGCTTGGTCTGGCCGCGGTCGACCAGCAGGTAGTACAGGCCGGCGCCCAGATTCCAGACGATGACGATCAGGAACGCGATCACCAGCAGGGTCTTCAGCGAATCACTCATGCACGGCTCGGGGGCAGGGTGGATGCGCCTATCTGACCGCGTTTGCGTGGACTTGTCATGATGCGCCAGCACACACGCTGGATCGGCTGGCTGTTGGCGCTGCTGGCGATGGCCGGCTTCACCGCATTGGGCCTGTGGCAATTGCAGCGCATGCACGCCAAGCAGGCCCTGCTGGATGCGCAGGGCCCGGCGGTGGCGCAGGCGTTGCCGCTGGCGCAGGCGCTGGCGGCGCCCGGCGCACTGCATGGGGTGGCCGACCATGGCCGCTTCCTGCCCGGCGTGGTGCTGCTGGACAACCAGATGCGCCACGGCCGCGCCGGGGTGAAGGTGTACCGGCCCTTCCGCAGTGACAGTGGCAGCGTGCTGCTGGTGGACCTGGGTTGGCGCGCGCTGCCGCCGGACCGCACCTTGCCGGTGGTGGACGCGCTGCCGGCGCCGCTGGCGGTGCGCGGGTTGCTGGCGCCGCCGCCGTCGGCCGGCCTGGCGCTGGGCCCGGCGTTCAGTGAAACCGGCCAGCCCGGGCGCTGGCTGGCCAGCCGCCTGCAAGCGGATGGCCTGGCCCGCGCGCTGGGCCTGGCCGCGCTGCCCGACCGGGTGCTGCGGCTGGACCCGGCGCTGCCGATCGGCGACGAGCGCGACCTGGACCTGCTGCCCAACACCCTGCCGCCGCAGCGCCACCTGGGCTACGCCGTGCAGTGGTTCGGCCTGGCGCTGACCGTGCTGGTGGTGGCGCTGGTGCTGGAATGGCGCCGGCGGCGGCGTTGACCGGCGCCGGTGGGTGCCGACCTTGGTTGGCACCATTTCCCCCGACCAAGGCCGGGGGCTACCAGAGCGTCGGCCGCTTCCTTCCACCCAACCATGAGAAAATGCCCGCATGAACACCGCCACCACCCCGCAGGCACGCGGTTCCGGCCGCCGCACCCTGCTGCTGTTGTTCGCCGTGTTCTTCGGGGCGATGGCGCTGGCCGCCGTGCTGCGCTTCACCGGCTGGCAGCCCACCGGGCACCGCAATGCCGGGCAGTTGCTGCAGCCACCGGTGGACCTGCGCCAGCAGCCGCCAACCCTGGCCAACGGCCAGCCCTACCCGTGGAACCCCGAAGCGCGCACCTGGCGGCTGCTGGTGGCGCCGGCCGGGGCCTGTGACGCGCAGTGCGTCACTTTGTCGCAGGGACTGGGCAAGGTGTGGCAGCTGTTCGGCCATAACGCCGATAATGTGGAGATTCTGTGGCTGGGCACGCCACCGGCGCCGATCGCCGCACTGCCCGCGCTGCGGCCACTGGCGCCGTCGCCCGCCCTGCGCGCGGCGTTGCCCGGTGCCGACGATCCGGCCGGATTGCCGGTCTATGTGATCGATCCGAACGGCTTCGTGATCATGCGCCATGCCCCCGGCAGTGACCTGGGGGGCCTGCGCAAGGACATGGCCACGTTGCTGAAACTGAAGTGAGTCCCGTTTGATGAGCCTTTCCGCGCGTCCGGCGCTGCACCGTAATTTCCACCGCCTGGCGTGGTTCGCCATGATCATGACCGCCAGTACGATCATGTTCGGCGCCTTCGTGCGCCTGTCCGATGCTGGCCTGAGCTGCCCGGATTGGCCGACCTGCTACGGCCAGGCCACCTGGCCGCAGCACGTGGAAGAAACCATCGGCCACCCGGCCACCGAGATCCGCCCGCTGGAAACCCACAAGGCGTGGCGCGAGCAGGTGCACCGCTTCCTGGCCGGCGCGCTGGGCATCGAGATCCTGACCCTGGCCTTGCTGGCCACCCGCAAGCGGCGTTTCGGAAGCACGGCGGTGGTGACCGCCTGCGTGCTGGTGGCCGCCGGCATACCGCTGTACATGATGGGCTGGCATGGCACGGCCAGCGGCCTGGCCCTGATGGGTGAGGCGATCCTGCTGATCGCCGCGCTGCGCTGGGGCAACATCGACCTGGCGCGGGCGGCCCTGCTGACCCTGGCGGTGGTGATCTTCCAGGCCCTGCTGGGCATGTGGACGGTCACCCTGCTGCTGAAACCCATTGTGGTGATGGGCCACCTGCTGGGCGGCATGCTGATGTTCGGCCTGCTGGTCTGGATGGCGTGGCGGGCAACGCACCTGCCGATCACCCTGGCCGAAGCACCGAAACTGAAGTGGCTGCTGCGCATCGGTGTGGCCGTGCTGGTCACCCAGATCGCCCTGGGCGGCTGGGTCAGCGCCAACTACGCCGCGCTGGCCTGCGGTGGTGGCAGCGCGTCGCTGGACAACTTCCCGCGCTGTGCCAACCAGTGGTGGCCGCAGCACAACTTCGTGGAAGGCTTCACCCTGTGGCGCGGCATCGGCGTGGATTACGAAGGGGGCGTGCTGGATGGCGCCTCGCGCATCGCCATCCAGATGGCGCACCGCCTGTTCGCCATCGTGGTGGCGGCCTACCTGCTATGGCTGGGCCTGCGCCTGTTCCGCCTGCCCAGCATGCGCGGCTGGGCCAGTGCGCTGGTGGCCCTGCTGGTGCTGCAGGTCACCCTGGGCATCCTGAACGTTAAGCTGGCCCTGCCGCTGGCGGTGGCCGTGGCCCACAACGGCGTGGCCGTTGCCCTGCTGTTCGTGCTGGTGAGCCTGCTGGCCCGCCTGCGCGCGCCGGACTGATCGCATGTTTTCCAACTATCGCCAGTACTGGGACCTGACCAAGCCCAAGGTCGTGGCCCTGATCGTGTTCACCGCCCTGGTCGGCATGGTCCTGGCCATTCCGGGCGTACCCAGCTGGGAACAGGTGCGCGCCGGTGCGCTGGGTTTCCTGGGCATCTGGCTGGCCGCTTCGGCGGCCGCTGCCATCAACCAGCTGCTGGATGCGCATATCGATGCGCAGATGGCGCGCACCTCGTGGCGCCCGCTGGTGGTGGGCAAGGTCAAGCCGTGGCAGGTGCTGGTGTTTGCCGGCGTGCTGATCGTGCTGTCGATGGCGATCCTGCTGCTGTGGGTGAACTGGATCACCGCCGTGCTGACCTTCGCCTCGCTGATCGGCTATGCGGTGATCTACACCGTGTACCTGAAGCGTGCGACCTCGCAGAACATCGTCATTGGCGGCCTGGCCGGCGCGATGCCGCCGATGCTGGGCTGGGCGGCGATTACCGGCATGCAGGGCTCGTCGGACTGGGCGTATTCGTCGCTGCTGGTGCTGATCATCTTCATCTGGACCCCGCCGCACTTCTGGGCGCTGGCGATCTTCCGCCGCGAGGACTACGCCAAGGCGAAGATCCCGATGCTGCCGGTCACCCACGGCGTGGTGCACACGCGCAAGCAGATCCTGGCCTATTCGGTGGTGCTGGCGCTGGTGTGCGTGGTGCCGTACGTGGTGGGCATGAGCGGGCCGTTCTACCTGGGCGGGGCGATCGTGCTCAACGCCGTGTTCCTCTGGTATGCCTGGCGCATGCAGAACCCGCCGGATGAATTCTTCTCGATGAAGATGTTCCAGTACTCCATCGTGTACCTGATGGCGCTGTTCGCCTTCCTGCTGGTGGACCACTGGATCCTGCCCTGGTTGTAACCGGCTGATGCCGCCGGGCATGGCCCGGCGCTACCGGACTCAGGGCGCGCGCCGCGCATACCGCTGCGCAATCACACCGCAGACGATCAGCTGGATCTGGTGGTAGATCATCACCGGCAGCACGATGGCGCCCAGGCTGCCGCCGGCGAACAACACCTTGGCGATCGGTACGCCGGTGGCCAGGCTCTTCTTCGAACCGCAGAACACGATGGCGATCTCGTCTTCGCGGTTGAAGTGCAGGCGGCGCGCCAGGAAGGTGATGAGCGGCATGGCGATGCCCAGCAGCACGGCGGCCACCACGGCCACGGCGAACAGAGACAGCAGCGGTGTCTTGCTCCACAGCCCTTCGGTCACCGCTTCGCCGAACGCCGAATACACCACCAGCAGGATGGTGGCCTGGTCGGTGTAGCGCAGCAGCGCGCGCTGCTTTTCCACCCAGCCGGCAATCCACGGCCGCAGCAGGTGGCCGGCCACGAACGGCACCAGCAGCTGCAGCATGATGCCGCCGATGGCATGCAGCGGGTCGTGCACGCCGCCGGAGGTGCCGGCCAGGGCGGTCAGCAGCAGCGGGGTGAGGAACACGCCCAGGATGCTGGACAGCGACGCACTGCAGACCGCCGCCGGCACGTTGCCGCGCGCCATCGAGGTGAACGCGATGGACGACTGCACGGTGGACGGCAGCGTGCACAGGAACAGCACGCCCAGATACAGCTCGGGGGTCAGCAGCCAGCCCGACAGCGGCTTGAACATCAGCCCCAGCAGCGGGAACAGGATGAAGGTGCAGGCCAGGATGGTCAGGTGCAGGCGCCAGTGCAGCATGCCGCCGATGATCGATTCGCGTGGCAGGCGCGCGCCGTGCAGGAAGAACAGGGCGGCGATGGCCACGGTGGTGACATCGTCCAGCACCATGGCAGCGGCGCCCTTCATCGGCAGCAGCGAGGCCAGGGCCACGGTGCACAGCAGGGCGAGGGTGAAGTTGTCCGGTCGCAGGCGCGACCACCAGCGGGTCATGGTGGGCAGGCTCCTTGGTACGTGGGGTTCAGGGGGAGGTGGCCGGTTCCGCCAGACGCTGGCGGGTGGCGGCTTCCAGGGATTTCAGGCCGGCCCGTTGGCCCAATGGCAGAGCCTGGTCCGGGCTGGCATGTTCGTAACGTGCGTTGACCAGGGCGAGCACGGCACCGGCGCGGTTGCCCGAGGCGCAGTGCAGCAGCGCAGGGCCCTGGCTCTGCTGCAGCGCCTGGTGCACGGCGCGCACGTTGGCCGCATCCAGGCCCTCCGCGCCGGCCACCGGAATGCGCACGTAGCGCAGGCCCAATGCTTCGGCCTGGGCCGTTTCGTCGTAGCCGCGGTCTTCTTCGGGTTGGCGCAGGTCGATGACGGTGCGCACGCCCTGCGCGGCCAGCGCCTGCAGCTGCGCGGCACTGGGTTGGCCGCCGGCATGCAGGCCCGGGCGCACTTCGTTGATCGGGTTTTCCCCGGCCAGCGCGGCCAGGGGCGTGCAGAGCGACAACAACAGCAGGCAGGTCAGGCGCAGCAGCATGGTCTCTCCGTGGGTGGCCGCCCTACAGGCGCAGGGTGGCGCGCGCCTTCAGCAGCTCGCGCAGTTCGTACTTGTCAGTATCGTCCAGGCCCTGCTGGCGCTGCTTTGCCAACAGTTCGTCCAGACGTTGCACCAGCAGTTGTTTCTCCAGCTGGGCGACGGCGTCGTGCAGTTCCTGGGTCCACACCGCCTCATCGCCGGGCAGGGTCTGCGCGGCCAGCGTGTGCAGCGAGGCCTGCTCTTCGCGGCCGTCGAAATGCTGCAGCAGGGCGCCGGTGCTGATGTCCGGGCGCTGTTCGACCAGCCCCAGCAGTTCCAGCAGCAGCTCCACGCCGGGCAGGCGCAGGCCCTGGAAGTGGTGCTTGCCGCCCAGCGTGAGCGCCAGCGACGGCTGCTGCAGCAGTACCGCAATGGCACCGCGCACCAGGCTGCGCTTGGCGATGGGCTGGATCTGCCGGGCCGGCGCGCGCTGTGGCATCGGCGCGCGCGCGGCCGCCGCGTTGCCGCCGCCCAGGCCGGTCAGCTGCGCCAGCTGCTGCTTCATCAGGTCGCCGAAGGCGCCGTCGGGAATCTGCGCCAGCATCGGCTTTGCGCGTTCGGCCAGGCGGGCCTTGCCGTCCAGCGTGCCCAGGTTGATCTCGCGGGTCAGTTCATCGAAGAAGAACTGCGACAGCGGCGTGGCCTGCTTCAGGCGTTCGTTGAAGACCTCGGCGCCTTCCTTGCGCACGATGGTGTCCGGGTCCTCGCCGTCGGGCAGGAACAGGAAGAAGGCCTGGCGGCCATCCTTCATGCGCGGCAGCACTGATTCCAGCGCCTTCCAGCCGGCACGGCGGCCGGCGGCGTCACCGTCGAAGCAGAAGAACACGTCCGGCGCGTTGCGGAACAGCAGCTCGGCATGGTCGGGCGTGGTGGCCGTGCCCAGCGTGGCCACCGCCTGGGTGACCCCGAACTGGAACAGCGAGACCACGTCCATGTAGCCCTCGACCACGATCAGCCGTTCGATCTTCTGGTTCGCCTGGCGCACCTGCCACAGGCCGTACAGTTCGCGGCCCTTGTGGAACAGCGCGGTCTCGGGCGAGTTGAGGTACTTGGGGCCGTCGTCCTTCTCGAACACACGGCCACCGAAGGCGATCACCCGGCCACGGCGGTCGAAGATCGGGAACATCACCCGGTCGCGGAACTTGTCGTAGACGTGGCCGCGGTCGTTCTTGGAGAACAGGCCGGCGCGGTCGAGCAGCTTCATCTTGTGCTCGTCCTTGCCCAGCGCATCGCGCAGCCCGCTGTAGCCGTCCGGCGCGTAGCCGATCTGGAAGCGGGTGCGGTTTTCTTCGTCCACGCCGCGGCCATCCAGGTAGGCGCGCGCCTTGTCGCTGCTTTCCAGGTTCTTCTGGAAGAACTTCATGGCCGCATCCAGCGCGGCATACAGCTCGCGGCCTTCGTCCTGCTGCTGCGCGCTGCGCGGGTTCTCGCTGCGCGGCACTTCCATGCCGGCGCGCTTGGCCAGTTCGTCCACCGCGTCGAGGAATTCGAGGCGGTCGTAGTTCATCAGGAAGCTGATGGCGGTGCCGTGCGCGCCGCAGCCGAAGCAGTGGTAGAACTGCTTGGTGGGCGAGACGGTGAACGAGGCCGAGCGTTCATCGTGGAACGGGCAACGGGCGGCGTATTCCTTGCCCTGGCGCTTCAGCGGCACGCGGCTGCCGACCACCTCGACGATGTCGGAGCGGGCCAGCAGGTCGTCGATGAATGCGTCGGGGATACGGGCCATGGGCAACAGGGCAGGGGCGCGGCCGGCAGGGCCACGCAGAGGGGAACAGTCAGTGCCCCTAGTTTACCCCTTGCTGGGCATCTGCCTGCGCCGTGGCCGGATCGATGCCGGCCAGCGCCAGATGGTTGCGCGCGCGCAGGCGTTCGTCGATCACCGCAGTCATCAAGGCGCCGACGAAGAACACCACGGTGGCGTAGTAGATCCAGACCAGCGAAATGACCAGCGCGCCCATCGACCCGTAGGCGCTGCCCGGTGCGACGGTGGCGATGTATACGCCGATGCCATAGCGCCCCAGCGCGAACAGCGCCGAGGTGATGACGCCGCCGATGAACGCCTGGCGCCAGGCCACGCGGCGGTCCGGCAGGTAGTGGTACATGAAGGCGAAGCCGGCCGCGTACAGCAGCAGGCTGGTCAGGTAGCCGATGGCCGGCAGCACCGACGGCAGCTGCGCGAAGGCCACCTGCAGCATGGTGGTGGCGGTCATCGACAGGATCAGCAGGAAGCCCAGCGCCAGCACCACGCCGAAGGAGAACACACGCTTGCGCAGCCAGGCCTTGATGCCATCCAGGCGTTCGCCGCTGGTGCGGAAGATCAGGTTCAGTGCGTTCTGCAGCTGGGCGAACACCGCCGTGGCGCCGATGAACAGCAGCAGGGTGCTCCACAGCCCGGCCAGCGAGCCCACGTCGGGCTGGTTGTCGGCGTTCTTCAGCACGGTTTCGGCCACCGTGGCGGCACTGCTGCCGGCCACCGAGCTGATCTGTTCGACCAGGGCCTGCTGCGCGGGCGGGTACAGCGAGGCGGTCAGCCACAGCAGCAGCACCAGCAGCGGTGCCATCGACAGCAGGGCGTAGAAGGAGACCGAGGCGGCCTGGGTGAGCACATCGATGTCGACGAAGCGCTTGCCTACCGCCATCGGGAAACTGTCCTGCAGGCGCTGGACGTACTTTTGCAGATTCACGGGGACGCGGGGTACCGGTTCGACCATGCGGCTGTTGTAGCAGCCGGAGGTCGAAGGCGTGGTGAAGCGGACAGACGCAGGTAGCGGGGGGGGGCGGCCCCCCCCCCCCCGCCCCCCCCCCCCCCGGGCGCCCGGGGC
>NZ_JACVUD010000061.1:0-26264 GCF_016624905.1 Stenotrophomonas sp. S49
CACGCTTTGCGCGTGAGTGCCAACCAAGGTTGGCACCTACCGGGGTAATGCGCCGTGACGCTTTGCGCTTGAGTGCCAACCAAGGTTGGCACCTACCGGGTAATGCACCGCGACGCTTTGCGCTTCTGTGCCAACGAAGGTTGGCACCTACCGGGGCAATGCACCCACGCTACGGTGCTTCCTGCCGCAGCTTCTTCGCCTGCGCGGCGTTCACCGCGCTGGCCTTGTTGCCGAAGTCCTGGCGGATGAAGGTGGCCAACTGCGCGATCTCTTCATCGCTCAACCGATCGGCGAACCCGGGCATGCCCAGGTTGGACGGCCGCTGTGCAGTGGAAGGCAACGCGCTGCCATGCAGCAGCAGGCGCACCAGCGTGGTCGGATCGTCGGCCAGCACCGTCGGGTTGCCGGCGATGGCCGGGAACACGTTGGTATAGCCCTTGGCATCGGTGCGATGGCAGGCGGCGCAGTTGTCCACGTACAGTTCGGCGCCGCGGCTGTCATTCACCCCGGCCTGCAGCTTGCGCGCAGTGGCATCGTCCCGGGCGTATGCGGACGGATCGTGCGCGCTGGCCGGAAGGCTCTTCAGATAGACCGCCATGGCCTGCAGGTCGGCGTCGGTCAGGTGCTGGGTGCTGTGCACCACCACGTCGGCCATCGGCGAACCCACAACCGCGCTGTGTGCATTGCGTGCGGTGCGCAGCGTATCGACGATGTCCTGCGTGCTCCACCGGCCCAGGCCATCGGCGTTGTTGCCGCGCAGGTTCACCGCATTCCAGCCATCGATGATCTGCCCGCCGGCCAGGTATGCGCTGCCCGATTCATCCAGCGCCTGTTCCTGCAGCGCCAGCCCGCGCGGGGTGTGGCAACTGCCACAGTGTCCCAGGCCCTGCACCAGGTAGGCGCCGCGTGCCTGTTCGGCACTGGCATAGCGGCTGGGGTCGAAGGCCACCGCATCCGCATCGGGGGCGAAGGTCTTGCGCCAGATCGCCAACGGCCAGCGCATCGACAACGGCCACGGAATGTCGGCGGCCTGGTTCGCCTCCTTCACCGGGGCGATGTCACCGTGCAGGAAGTAGGCATGCAGCGCCCGCACATCCTCATCGGTCAGGCGTGCATAGGACGGGTAGGGCATGGCCGGGTACAGGGTGCGGCCATCGGGGGTGATGCCGTGGCGCACGGCACGGTCGAAATCATCCAGCGAATAGGCACCAATGCCGGTGTCGCGGTCCGGGGTGATGTTGGTGCTGTAGATGTTGCCCAGCGGCGAGGCCACCGCCAGGCCACCGGCGAACGGCTTGCCGCCGGGCCGGGTGTGGCAGGCGGTGCAGTCGCCGGCAGCGGCCAGGTAGCGACCGCGTTCGATCAGGGCGGCATCGGCCGCCGGTGCATCGCCCAGTACCCGCGTGCGGGTCGGCACGAAGGCGTAGGCCAGGGCCAGCAACAGCAGCACCAGGGCAATCACCACGATCCACAGGAGAAGCTTCTTCATGGGCGTCTCCTCAGGCCTGTACCAGCGGGCCCGGATCGGGCAGGTACTTTTCGCGGATGGCCGTGGCCGCCCAGTACGCCAGCCCGCCGACCAGCCCGGTGGGGTTGTAGCCGTTGTTCTGCGGGAACGCGTTGGCGCCGATCACGAATACGTTCGGCACGTCCCAGCTCTGCAGGTAGCGGTTCAGTGCCGAGGTCTTCGGGTCGGCGCCCATGATCGCGCCACCGCAGGTGTGGGTGCTCTGGTACTTGGTGATGTTGTAGTGCTCGCCGTCCTTCTTGGCATCACCGCTCATGGAAAGCGGATTCAGCACGCGGCTCATCTCCATGGCCTTGCCCACGAAGAACTGCGAGGCCTTGATCTCGTTGGGGTGCCAATCGAAGGTCATGCGCAGCAGGGGCCGGCCGAAGCTGTCGGTGTAGTTCGGGTCCAGGCTGAGGTAATGCTGGCGGTAGGCCATGCACGCGCCCTGTACTTCGTAATAGAAGTTGTGGCGGAAGTTGTCCGCGGCCGCCTTCTTCCATGCCGCGCCCCAGCTGGGCGTGCCCGATGGCACGTTGATGCCGCGCACCGGGCCGGCGCCGGGCTGGCGCGCCCAGACCAGGCCACCGCCGACGAATCCGGCCTTGGCGTTGTCCAGCTGATTGCCGTTCAGATCGTCCATGGTGGTGCCCGCACCGCCAATGCCGATGAAGCCGTTGGCCTGCACGCTCTTGTCGAAGAACAGCACCACCCGGTTGAGGTTCTGGTAGGAGTAGTTGCGCCCCACCGTGCCGGTGTTCGATTCGGGGTCGTAGGGCGTACCGATGCCGGACAGCAGCATCAGATGCACGTTGTAGAGCTGGAAGGCGCACAGCAGCACCAGGTCGGCCGGTTGCTGCACCTCACGTCCCTGGGCATCCAGGTAGGTCACACCGGTGGCCTGCTTGCCGGTGCTGTCCAGGTCCACCTTCAGCACCTGCGAATGGGTGCGCAGTTCGAACTTCGGGCGCTGCCGCAGCACCGGCAGGATGCAGGCGTTGGGGCTGGCCTTGGAATAATTCAGGCAGCCGTAATCGCTGCAGAAGCCGCAGGCATTGCACGGGCCCAGCTGGCAACCGTAGGGGTTCACATACGGGCCGGAGGCATTCGAGGCCGGAATCGGATAGGGGTGCCAGCCCATTTCCTTGGCCGCCTTGTAGAACAGTTCGCCGCCCAGGTAATTGGGGTTGGGGCCCAGCGGGTACTCGGCCGAGCGCGACCCTTCAAACGGGTTGCCGCCGGCCTGCACCACGCCATTGATCACACCGGCCTTGCCAGAGGTGCCGCAGACCAGCTCGAACATGTGCAGGTGCGGTTCCAGTTCGGCGTAGCTCAGAGGGAAATCCTGGATGGTCATGTCATCGGGAATGAAGCGCTTGCCGTAGCGTTCTTCCACGTTGGTGCGCAGCTTCATGTCTTCCGGCAGCGGGCGGAAATGCGCGCCCGACCAGTGGCTGCCCGCACCGCCCACGCCGGTGCCGGGCTTGAACGAGCCCATCTGCCGGTAGGGCACGGCGGTGTCGGCCGGGGTGTGGCGAATCGTGACGGTTTCCTGCGCCAGGCTCTGCAGGTAGCGGCGGTGTACCGAACCTTCAAGCTCGTCCACCACGTTGGGGTAGGCGAAATCAGGTTGGGTATCGCGGTCGCCGCCGCGCTCGAGCGCGACCACGTGCAGGCCGGCGTCGGTCAGTTCCTTGGCCAGGATCGCCCCGGTCCAGCCCATGCCGACGATCACGGCGTCCACTTTCGGTTTCGTGATGGCCATGCGCTCAGCCCCTCCGCCCAGCCAGGTCCACCGGCGGCAGTGGGTAGGCCTTGTCGCGCACCCCGATCCAGTCCAGATAGTCGGCACGCATGCCCGGGTAACCGATCATCTTCCACGCGGCCATTCCCTTGTTGGCCCCGTACTTGGGGTCGGCGAAGTAGCCGTTCTTCACTTCACCCAGCAGGTTGGAGAAGAACAGCTTGCTGGAAATGGCGTCCAGCTCCAGCTTGCCGCCCTCGGCGGCCTTCAGCAGGATTTCCTGCTGGGCGTGGTCCAGCTGGGCGAAGGTCTTGCCCTGGAACTGTTCACGGCAGTGCGCATCGACGGCGCCAATGCCCACCCGCACGATATCGCGCAGCGGCAGCTTGCCCTGGTATCCGAATTCGCTGGGCGCTTGCAGGAACGGGCCCTGCATGTACCAGATGGCGCCGGCGGCGTAGGGCGTCTGCATGTGCCGGTCGAGGAACTCGGGCACGCCCGATTCCACCGCGCCGGGGCCGGTCTCGTCGGCGGGAATCAGCCGATCGCAGGCCGCGACGATGAAGGCCCATTCGGCGGCGTTGAAGAATTCGGGGCGGTAGTCGACGGTATCAGCGGCCGGCGCCTGCGCGTCCGCCGCCGGCGTGCCGGGCGCACAGGCGGGCAGCGCGGCGGCCACGGGAATCAGGGTCAGGCTCTGGAAAAAGCGGCGGCGGCTCAGCGCCGGCGCCATCGGTTCGGCGTCATCGTTCATGGGGGGTGGCTACCTGTGGGGTGGCTGGTGCACAGCTTTGCGCGCGTCCTGTCGCGGTGGCGTGCTCGACATCGGGCCCGGCGCCGGCCGCTCCCCGGCCGACATGGATCGATCCATTGTGTTGCTGCGTGATGCTTTCCGGAATGGCAATATGGGAAAGGTGCTGTTGCCTGAAAGGAAATAATCGCGATGATCGAAGACCTGGGCGAACTGCGGACCTTCGATCGCATCGTGCATGGCGGCAGCCTGTCGGCCGCCGCTCGTGACCTGGGTGTGTCGCTGGCAGTGGTCAGCAAGCGGCTGTCAGCGCTGGAGCGGCGGTTGCAGGTTCGGCTGCTCAACCGCAGCACGCGCCGGGTCTCGCTCACCGACGAGGGCAGCCTGTTCCACCAGCATTGCCGCCAGGTGCTGCAGGCGGTGGAAGCGGCCGAAGCGGCGCTGGCGCAGCGCCAGGACCTGGTGGCCGGCGTGTTGCGGGTGACCGCCCCGAATGGTTTCGGGCGGCGTCACGTGGTGCCGGCGGTGCGGCGGTTCCAGATGGCGCACCCCGGCGTGCGCGTGCATCTGTCGCTGCGCGATGAGATCGTGGATCTGGTGGGCGAGGGCATCGAGCTGGCCCTGCGCTACGGCACGCTGGACGATTCGCGCCTGGTCGCCCGGCAACTGGCGCCGAACCGGCGGGTGCTGTGCGCATCGCCGGATTACCTGCAACGGCGCGGCATGCCGCGCAGCATTGCCGATCTGCAGCAGCACGACTGCATTGCCTCGGGCAGTCCGCCGGTCAGCCATTGGCGCTTCGGCCAGGGCGACGCCGCGCTGGCCCTGCCGCTACAGGCCAGAACGCTGTGCGACGACGGTGAGGCGGCGCATCTGATGGCGTTGCAGGGCGCCGGCATTGCACGCAAGTCCATCTGGGACGTGGCCGAAGACCTGCAGGCCGGGCGTCTGGTGGAAGTGCTGCCCGACCATGCGCTGGCCACCTCGCCGTTGAGCGCGGTGCATGGTTCGGGCAAGCAGCTGGCACCGCGCGTGCGCGTGTTCCTGGACCACCTGCTGCAGCACCTGCGCAGCACGGTGGCCTGGCGCTACGCCAACGCCGATTAGCCGCGTGCGTCCTTGGCGTTGGCCAGCGCCTGGTCGGCGCGCACGAAGACCGCGGTGGTGCTCTCGTCGCGGGTACCGGTGGCCACGCCCAGCAGCAGGGAGCGGCCGAGGCGGCTGGCGGCTTCATCGGCCACGCCCTGCAGCGCATGCAGGGTGGCATCGGCCTGGTCGGTGCCCAGCACCGCAATGAACTCACCGCTGCCGGTAACCCGGTTGATGCTGTCGCCACGCTCGGCCTGCAGGCAACGCTCCAGCGCCGCATCCAACTGCTGCAACTGGCGGTCCAGGCCACGCTCGCCCAGTTGTTCGGCCAGCGCGGCCAGATCCTGCAGTTCCAGGATCACGATGGTGTAGGGGGTGCCTGCGGCGGCAGTGTCAGTGCCGATGGGCTCGGCGGCGACCGTCTGTTCCAGCAGAGCCACCACTTCCTGCTCGCGTTCGCGACTGCGCGCTTCCATCAGGTTCATGGTCAGCCGGGCCAGCGCCTGCAGGGCCTCGCGTTGCACCGGGGTAAGCGAGCGCGGTGACAGGTCGACCACGCACACACTGCCCACCGCCGCACCGCTACCGGTCACCAGCGGCATGCCGGCGTAGAAGCGTGCGCCGATCTCCTTCAGCACCGGGTTGTCTGCAAAGCGTGCGTCCTGGCTCAGATCACCGACTTCCAGCAGCTGGCTGGGCTCGCGGATTGCATGGTCGCAGACCGCTACATCGCGGTCGGTCTGGCTGCCGTCCAGCCCGGTGCGGGCCTTGAACCACTGGCGGTCGCGGTCAATCAACGTGACCAGCGCCATCGGCGTGCCGCACACGGCGGCGGCCACTTTCACGATGTCATCGTAGGCCGGCTCGGGCAGGCTGCCGACAATGTGCAGGGCATCGAGCGCACGCTGGCGTTCGGTTTCGGAAAGGGCGGTCGAAGCGTGGTCGGTCATCGTGTTCCCGGGCAGGCGTTGGACACCACCATGCTAGAACACGCGCGTAAGCGATGGATGAACCACTGCCGCACCTCAGCCGCACGCGGGCGCCGGCAGCGAAAGCGCCTGCAGATCGGCTTCACCACGCACGATCTGCATCACACCCAGCACGAGCGCATGCATGCCCTGAGCGAACTCCCGTTCGACTTCCGCCGCATCACGCGCGCGCTCTTCGTCAGACAGTCCATCTTCCCGCGTGCCGGCGTACAAGGTGTCGGCGGCGGCCACGCAATGGAAGGCCACGGTCGACAGCAGCCAGCGTGCCTGTTCCGCGGGCAGGCCATAGGCGGCTGCAACGGTCTGCTGGTGCGAGGCGATGCGAGCACTTATCGTCGGCGAAGCCACCGAGCGGCGCAGCAGATGGGGGGCAAGGCCGGGGTGGGCGATCACCAGATCGCGCAGCGATGCGATGAAGGCGATCAGGTAACGCGGCAGGTCCTGCCCGTTGCCATCGTCAACCGGCGGCATGTTCCAGCCCTCGAAGATCGCATCGGCCACGGCGGCTTTCAGTGCCTCCAGGCTGGGAATGTGGTTGTACAGCGTCATGTGGGTGACGCCCAGCTGCCCGGCCAGCCCGACGAAGGTCAGGTCACGCAGGCCCATGGCCATGCCGGCCTCGACGATGCGTGCATGGCTGAGTTTCTTCGGGCGCCCCCGCGCCGGGGCTTGCTGGCTGTCGATCATCGATCCTCCATTGTTGCGGGCAGGGCCATCCGGCGCTGCCGCCGGCTGGCTTGACCATATATTTTATAGCAATGATAATTAAGCGCATCGCGCAGCACATCGCCTGCGCCACGGCGCGATCGTAGCAACCGCGCCCACCTGCTCCCAGCCAGGCATCGGCCCAGCCGACAACCTCCGCCTGCACCAACGCACTCCCCCCGTCGGGCTCCAGGCCACGGCGCAGGCTTCGTCATGCCCAGGAATACCAATGACGTCCGATGTTCGTTGCCTCCCTTCCTTGTACTGCGCGCGCGCAGGTGCAGCCAACCCACTGCGGTTCGCGCTTGCCGCCATGCTCATTCTGCCGGCGCCCTCGGTGCTGGCACAGGCCGTTGCTGCAGCCACCACCAGCGCCCCCACGGTGTCGACTCTGGATTCGGTGAACGTGCGCGAGACCCGGGGTGTCACCGATCCCTACGCCGGCGGCCAGGTAGCTTCAGGCGGGCGCATGGGCCTGCTCGGCAACCGCGATTTCATGGATACCCCATTCAACACCATCAGCTATACCGAGGCGTACATCGCGAACCGGCAGACGCGCGACATCACTTCGGTCATCGCCGCTGCCGACCCCACGGTGTTCACCAACAACGCCTCGGGCGCGTGGAGCGAGAACTATTCCATCCGCGGCTTCGCCTCCAGCACCACCGACATGACCGTGGACGGCATGTTCGGCATGGCGCCGTTCTACCGCACCTCGCCCGAGATGTTCGAGCGCATCGATGTGTTGAAGGGTCCCTCGGCACTGCTCAATGGCATGCCGCCGGGCGGCTCGGTCGGCGGCACCATCAACCTGATCCCCAAGCGCGCGGCTGATGCGCCGCTGACGCGGGTGAGCGCGGATTACAGCTCTGACGCTCAGTTCGGTGGCCACGTGGATGTGGGCCGCCGCTTTGGCAGCAGCAAGCAATGGGGCGTGCGCTTCAATGGTGTGTATCGTGACGGCGAGGGTGCCGTCAGGCAGCAGGACAAGGGCTACCAGCTGGGCGCGCTCGCCATGGACTGGCGCGGCGAGCGCAGCCGTGCATCGCTGGATGTCTACAGCGCCGAGGACCGCATCCATGGCCCCACCCGTGGCGTCAGCCTGGCCCCCGGCGTGGCCGTACCGAAGCCGCCGCGCGCGGACGTGCTGATCAACCCCGACTGGGGCAGGGTGGAGAGCCGCGACAAGGGCGCGATCGCCCGTGGCGAGTTCGACTTCAACGACCACGTGATGGGCTATGCCGCCTTCGGCGCCAGCGACACGCACTACAGCTACAACGGCGCAATCAGCGCCCTGGTGCTCAACGATGCAGGCGACTTCCGCACCACCGTCGCGCAGCTGGCGTTCCATACCCGCAAGCAGTCGGCCGATGTGGGGGTGCGCGCACGCTTCAGCACCGGGCCGGTCAGCCACCAGCTGGCCGCCAACGCCACCGCCTACCAGCACAAGCAGGATGACTACGGTCGCCGCAGCGTCCCCGAAGCGAGCTGGGTCACCAACCTCTATTCCCCCATCTGGAACGAGGCGCCGCCGTTCATCACCCCGCACATCATGCAGACCGAGGTGAAGCTGCGCAGCATCGGCGTGGCCGACACCATGGGCTTTGCCGGTGATCGCCTGCAGCTGACCCTGGGCGTGCGCCGGCAGCAGGTGCAGAGCGATGCGTTCGACATCAGCACCGGCGCACTGTCCGCACGCTACAAGCAGAGCGCCACCACGCCGGCCGCGGCGGTGCTGTTCAAGCTGGGCCGCAGGATTTCGCTGTATGCCAACAGCATCGAGGGTCTCAGCCAGAGCGCCACCGCACCCACCACCGCAGCCAATGCCGGCGAAGTGTTCCCGCCGTTCAAGACGAAGCAGGCGGAGCTGGGGCTGAAACTCGATGCCGGCCGCTTCGCGCATTCGTTCAGTCTGTTCCAGATCAAGCGGCCCAGCGGCTTCACCGACCCGGTGTCGAACCTCTATTCGTTCGGCGGCGAACAGCGCAACCGGGGTGCAGATTGGAGCTTCTTCGGTTCACCGCTGGACGGCGTGCGCCTGATGGGCGGCGTGGCCTATGTACAGCCCAAGCTGACCCGCACCCAGAGCGGCATCAACCAGGGCAAGCTGGCCACCGGCCTGCCCAAGCTGCAGGGCAAGCTGAGCGCCGAGTGGGATCTGCCGATGCTGGAAGGTGCCAGCATCAACGCTGGCGTCACCTCCATGTCCAAGCAGTTCATCAGTGCCGACAACACCCAGTGGGTGGCCGGACATACTGTGTACGACCTGGGCGCGCGCTACAGCACGCAGTTCGCCGGGCGGCCGCTGACCCTGCGCGGCACGATCAACAACCTGACCAACAAGGCGTATTGGGGCCAGCCGCTGCTGTCCAGCCTGGCGCTGGGTGCACCGCGGACCTACACGTTATCGGCGACCATCGATTTCTGATGGATATGACCCCTCCGGCATCTAGTCGGTGCTGGAGGGGGCGGGGTGATCGAAGCAGTCGAGCGAGCTCGACTCCACCGAACTGCGGCGGGGTCAGAGCCCTTTCCGCAAGGAAAGGGCTCTGACCCCATGGATGGCATAGCCGCGGTAGATCCACGCCATGCGTGGATGCTTCGTGGCCGTCACGCACTGCAGTCGAGCAAGCTCGACTCTACCGGGCCGTGGCCAGGCGCAGCAGTTCCTTGGCCACCAGCTCGGAACTGGCCGGGTTCTGCCCCGTCACCAGCAGGCCGTCGGTCACGCCATGCGGTGCCCAATCCGCGCCCTTTTCATAGGCAGCACCCAGCGCGATCAGTTCGTCTTCCACCAGGAACGGCACGATATCGGTCAACTCGACCGCCGCTTCCTCGCTGTTGGTGAAGCCCGTCACCTTGCGACCCTTCACCAGGGGCGAACCGTCGGCCGCCTTTACATGGCGCAGCACGCCCGGCGCATGGCAGACGAACCCCACCGGCTTGCCCGCACGCTCGAACGCTTCGATCAGCGCAATGGATGCCTTCGACTCGGCCAGATCCCACAACGGCCCGTGGCCGCCGGGGTAGAACACCAGGTCGAAATCCTCCTGCTTCACACTGTCCAGCTTCACCGTGCTGGCCAGCGCCTGCTGCGCCTTCGCATCGCCCTTGAAGCGTTCGGTCAGTTCGGTCTGGAAGTCGGGCAGGTCGCTCTTCGGGTCCAGCGGTGGCTGGCCACCAGCGGGGGAGGCCAAGGTGATCTGCGCACCGGCATCGCTGAACACGTAGTACGGCGCAGCGAACTCCTCCAGCCAGAAGCCGGTCTTCTTGCCGGTGTCGCCCAGTTGATCATGCGACGTCAGAACCATCAGGACCTTCATGAAGCGCTCCGCAGTGGGGTGGGGCAGCAGTATGCGCGCGACCGGGGATGCAGGGCGTCAACGGTGCGACGCTTTGAACCATCGGCAGGCCCGTTGCATCCATGCTCATCAAACCTCAACCGGCAGATATCTGGACCATGCGCACCGTTACCCTGCGGCACCTGTCCCTCGTCCCCCTTCTTGCCATGGGGGTGCTGGCTCTGGCTGGGCTGCTGGTACCGGGTTACAGCATCCTCAGCCAGCACATGAGCGAACTGGGGCTGCTGCAGGGGTGGCCGAGGTGGGTGGAAAGGTCCGCCGCCGTCATCAGCGGCGCCGCGATCCTGGTCTTCAGCGTGGCGTTGTTGGCCCATGGCAGCCGCTTCGCCTGCTCCGCGCTTACGTCGGCATTGTTTGCCGCCTGCATGATCAGTAACGGGGTTTTCACTACGGGCAGCCCACTGCACGGGCTCTATGGCATCGGCATGTTCTCGGTGCTTACACCCTTGTTGTTCATCAGCGAGCTCGGGCAGGCCGGTTCGGCGTGGCTGCGTCTTGCCTCGCGCGGCATTTCGCTTATTGGCGTGCTGTACCTGTGGATGATGGTGTGCGGGTTCGATCCGGCCGCCTACCGTGGGCTGACCCAGCGGCTGGCGGCACTGCCCGCGTTCGCGTGGTACGCGCTGGCGGCAATTGAACTGCGTCGCGCGTAGGGTGCCGATGACCGACATGACGGCTGAATAGGGCAGACCTCGCCCCAGCGTGCATGAAGGCCGCGGACAACCGTGTGCGCTTGTGCCACAAGGAACGCTGGCTGCAGCAATAGCGGCCATTACAACCGGCGTTTGAACAGCCTCTGGACCATGAACATTTACACGCCATTTCACATTTCTTCACGCCCCCTCCACCACGTCCAACCGTAGCTGAAAGGCGCTCGGTCAACTGCCGAAAAGGCCGCTATATTCGGGCTTCCCCAGACGAAGGAGGGAGTGCAATGTTCCTGAACCAGCAATACAAGACCCTGGCCCGCACGCTCGGTGTAGCCATCCTCGCCGCCGCCGCTCTCAGTGGTTGCGCCACCTACAAGGACGAATTCGCAACCATCAATTCGCGTCTCGACGCGCTTGATGTGAAGGTGCAGGGCGCCGCCCAGAGCGCCGAGTCGGCCAACCAGTCGGCACAGCAGGCCAACCAGCGCCTGGACCAGATCGAAGGCCGCGTACAGCAGCTTGAATCGGCACCGCGCCGTACCCCGCGCGGGTGATCGCTCCCCCACGCAGTACCCGTACTGTTTGACCCGGACACCGGTGGCCGTCGCGGGCCACCGGTGCCCACCCCGTAGTACACGTAGCAAGGAGTCGTGCCATCCCTATGTTCCCCACCCCTGCAAACCGGCCGCTGCGCGCTGCGCTGGCCATGGCCCTGGCGCTGACCCTTGCCGGCACCGGTGTGGCAAGTGCGAAGAACGGCACGCCGCCGGCACCGTCTTCGGCGGTTGATGAACTGCCCGAAGGGCAGAGCGTCTCAGACACGGTGATTGAACTGGCCGGTTGGGTGGTGGCCAGCAAGGACAGCCAAGGCTATCCGTTTGCCATCATGGACAAGGCGGCCGCACAGATCCTGGTGTTTGGTGGCGACGGCAAGCTGCGCGGCGCAGCACCGGCATTGTTCGGCTCGGCCAAGGGTGACCACATCGCCCCCGGGGTAGCGGGCCTGGCCCTGCGCGAGATTCCCGGCCGCGACCGCACCACGCCGGCGGGGCGTTTCATCGGCGGCTTCGGGCCGTCCATCGATGCCGGTCGCGTGCTGTGGGTCGATTACGAATCTGCGGTGTCCATCCATCCCATGCCCAAGGGCACGTCGAAGGAAAAGCGCGCTGAGCGGCTGGCGTCGGCTACGCCCGACGACAACCGCGTGACCCACGGCTGCATCAATGTCTCGCCGACGTTCTACGACGAGGTGGTGAAGTCCACCTTCGAAAAGGGCGGCGTGTTCTACGTGCTGCCGGACAAGGCATCCATTGCCGAAACCTTCCCCGAATTCGCGCAGAGCCGCGGGGGCGCAGCGCAGAACGGCGAAGGCGAACGCCACGCCGGCACCAAGTAATCGGGCACGCAATCGGGCACGTAGTCCGGTTGGCAGGCGCCCCGCGCGGCGCGCTTGCATCCGGCGCTGGCGCAGCCCACCATGCAGGTCGGCCCTGGGGAACCCTGCAATGGAACTGCTGACGCTCGATCATTTCGCCCGCCACGTCGACCAGACCTTCTCGGCCGTCATCAATGATGGCGAAGTGCCGTTCGTGTTGGTCGAGGCCCGCGCCCTGGATGCGTCGCGGGCGATGCCGGGTGCCGCACGTGCGCCATTCTCGCTGTTGTTCCGTAACGCGTCGGCGTTCCTGTTCCCACAGCAGATCTACCCCATGCGCCATCCGGAAGTAGGCGAGGTGGGTATTTTCCTGGTGCCCATCGCCCGTGAACAGGCCGGGTTCCTTTATCAGGCTGTATTCAACTGATCTTGCCGGTCTGCTGCGCGCAGGCGCGCTGCCAGCGCATCAGCAGATGCGTGCCTTGCTGCTCGACCCCCACGAACCCAAGACGCTGGTAGAGGCGCAGCGCGGCTGGATTGGCACCGTCCACGTGCAGTTGCATGCCGCATCCACGCAGGCCGGCTTCATGCTGACTGTGCGCGATCAACGCCGAAGCAACACCGCAACCGCGCTCGGCGGGGAACAGGCTGATGTCCACGATCAGGTCGTGCGAGGCCCCGCACTGCAGGTAGTAGCGCCCGACGGCGGCGCCATCGCGCTCGATGGCCAGAAAGTGCGAGTCGCCGAAGTGGGCCAGATAGTGCTGGTGCTGCAGCGCGAACTGGCTGTCCAGGAACATCCGCTTGGCCGCTTCCGGCCAAGGCACCGGTGCCAGTTCCTCGGCGCGTGTGCTGGCATACAACTCGCGCAGCCACGAAAGATCGCCCGCAACCAGCGGCCGCAGGGTGTGCCCGCGCTGCAGCAGCAGCGCGGGCAGGGTGGGGCAGGCATCGCGGCTTGGCGGAAACGCGGCGAGCGGTGCGGGCGCGGCCATCGGCTCAGCTGAAGCTGGGGAACACGCCCTGCAAGGCGATGCAGAAGTTGGTCGCCAGATAGGGCTGCCGGTTCTCATGGGGCTGCCCGCCACCGGAAGCGCCGATCATTCTTGGGCTGAACTGCGCATTGGCCGTGGCGTTGGTCACAAAGGGCATGCCTGTAGCAGGCACGCCGAGGTAATTGCCCGCTTCGGGCGTCGCATTGCGTTTGCTGCTATCGCGCTGGTTGTAGAGCGTCAGCGAATGGCTGTGCGCCGGAACTGTCTGTTGGGTCAGGGCCACAGCATTGGTGCCGAAGGCCTCGCCGATGCTGTGCGGTGTCAGGCCCGGGCCCTGGCCCTGGCTGGTAGCCGCGCGATTGACGAAGTTGGGCAACTTGAATGTGTTTACGGCATCGCCGCCGTAGCTCGTCCCCAGCAGTGAAAACAGAGCAGTGTTCTGCCGGATGGGCAACGTCGTGCCATCGCAGGTGGCCCAGTTCCGCGGGGCGAAGTTGAAGCCGAACAGCTGGATCTCGCCGAAGAAGGGTTCGGTCATGGTGAATTCCTTGTCGGATGCAAAGAGGGGTTCAGCCCTGCGTCGGGAAAACGCCCGCCCAGGCAATGCAGAACTGCACCGTCAGCGTGGGCATCTGGTTCTCGTGCGGTTGATTGCCACCCTGGCTGACAATCACATTGGGGGCCAGTACGGCCGCGTTGGCGCCGGTGATGTCTTTCACGAAGACGCTGTCGCCCGCCACCGTTGCCGGCAGCACGCCGTTTCCTACCGTGCCGGTAGTAGCAAGGGCGGTGGTGGCCATCAGTGGCGGCGCATGCGCAGGCATCTGCACGGGAAGCACGGTGACCTGCTCAGTGCCTGCCATCTGGCCCACCACGTAGCGGCTCAGTCCTGGGCCTTGTCCCTGGTGGATAGGTACCCGGCCGCGCAGATCGGGCACGCCGAAGGTGGTAATGCCATCGCCACCGTAGGTGGTGCCCAGCAGCGTGTACAGCACTTCATACTCGGCGATCGACTTCAGTGACCCGTCGCATGTAAACCAACCGTTGGGCACGCGCTGAAAGCCGAACATGCGGATTTCTCCGACGTAAGGGGTACTCATGTGAAGCTCCTTGAGCAGTCGTCGGCGCGGTCAGCTGCGCGAGGGGTAAATGCCCTGAATTGCGATAACGAAATTGATCGCCGTATAGGGCTGCAGGTTCGGATGGGGCTGGCTGCCTCCCCCTGTGCCAACGCCTTGCAGGGGAACCAACGTGCCGTTGTCCGGGCCGAAGAGAAGTCCGCTGTCGTTGCCGTACAGACCGTTGGTGGGGTTGCGTACCGCACCCGCCGCGGTGGTGCCGTAGGCCTGCGCGGTGTGCGCGGGCACTTCGTTGCTGATCAGTGTCACGTTTTCCACGCCAGCCACCAGGCCTTGCTGATACTGCGGTGGATTCCAGCCCGGATCGGCCGACGGCCCGGCGCCGACCGGCGTCCGCGATTGCATGTTGGGCAACGCGAAGTTTGTCGTGCCGTTCCCGCCGTACTGCGTGCCCAGCAGCGAAAACAGGGCCTGGTTCTGTGCAATCGAAAGCAACTGGCCGTTGCAGAGAGCAAAATCTTTGGGTGCAAACGAGAACCCCGTGAGCATTATCTGCCCGAGGAAGACTTCGGTCATGCCTTGATTCCCCCGATAGCGTGATGGCCGGACGTCATGTCCGGGCAGCATTTACTCTCGCTCAGTCAGCATGGGCGGTTCAAGTGAAATTTTTGTGCATGCGCAGCAATATCGAAAGCCGGGCAAAGGGGCACTTCCCTTTACCCCCGGAATACTGTTTGAATATGGCGCAGCCGTTCTAAAGGGGTGCGGCTCGGGTCACCGACCTGGCGTCCGCGGACAGGGGTAGGGTCTCGCTGTACCGGCACGGACGCCTGGGAGTGTTCGCGCCTGTGCAGTGCCAACAGGGGCAGAACATGCAACTTTCGTCAGCGCACAGCGTGGGGGCGTCGCGTGCGCGTCCGCATGCCCTGGTTTCATGGTTCGGTTCCTGGCTGGCGGTCGCACTGCTGTGCATCTGCGGTCTGTGGCCGCAGGTGGCCGCCGCCGCACCGTCCACGTTCTGCCCAACGCTGAGCATGTCTGTGGCCCATAGCGGCTCGCAGACCATCGACATCGACCATTGCCACGGCGGCTTTGGTGTTTCTGCAGGTACAGCAACCACTACTCATGGCACCCGCACCGTGGGCCAGCAGACGGTCAATGCGCAGCCGCTCACGTACACCCATAACGGCGACAACGGCACCAGCGATACCTTCGTCATCCAGGATGATTCGGGTGGCGACATCACCGTTACCGTCACCATCGGCCCGGCGGCGGCCATTACCCTGGACGCCAGCCCGGCCGTGAGCCTGCAGGCGGGTACCGCGTTCAGCAGCACCCTCAGCGCCAGCGGTGGCACAGCGCCGTACACCTTTACCCTCGACGCCGGTGCGCTGCCCCCCGGCGTGACCCTGGGCGGCAATACGCTCAGCGGCACCCCCACCCAGCGCGGCGCATATTCCTTCACCCTGCGCGCAACCGACAATGCCGCGGTCAGTGGCACGCGCGCGTTCAGCGGCACCACCGCCAACCCGGTGCTGAGCCTTGCACCCGCCTCGCCGCCGCCGGCCGGGCAGGGCGTGGGCTATTCGGTTACCTTCACGCCCAGTGGCGGCGTGGCGCCCTACACCCTGGCCCATGAAGCCGCCAGCGGTGCACTGCCGCCGGGTCTGTCACTCAGTGGCACTACGCTCAGCGGCACACCGACGGCACAAGGCACCTACACCTTCGGCATCCGCGTGACCGACAGCAGCAGCGGTTCCGGTTTCTATGCCGAAGTGGAGACGGTCACGTTGGTGGTGGCGGCGCCGCCCACCATCACGGTGAACCCGGCAACCTTGGCAAACCCCGTTGTAGGCACGGCCTACAGCCAGACCGTTACAGGCAGCGGCGGTACCGCGCCGTATACCTTTGATATCACCAGTGGCGCCTTGCCGGCTGGACTGAGTTTCAACACCGGCACGGGTGTGATCAGCGGTACGCCCACCGCGGGGGGCGGCTTTACCGTGACGGTGCGTGCGACCGATGCGAGCGGCTTCCAGGGCAGCCGTGCGTACACGAACACCGTGATTGCGCCCGCGATCGCCATCGCACCGACCACCCTTCCCGACGGCGCGGTGGCCGCGGGCTACAGCCAGGTCATCACGGCCAGTGGTGGGACGCCGTCGTACAGCTACTCGGTCACCGCCGGCGCACTTCCCGCTGGTCTCACCCTGAACGCCGGCGGCACGATGTCCGGCACGCCCACGGCCGGCGGCACGTTCAATTTCACCCTGACCGCTACCGACAGTTCGACCGGCACGGGCCCGTTCACCGGCTCCCGTGCGTATGCACTGGTCATTGCGCCGCCCACCGTCAATCTTCCGGCAAGCAGCCTGGCCAATGCGACCCAGAACACGGCGTACAGCGCCGCACTTAACCCCGCCAGCGGTGGCGTGGCGCCCTATACGTATCAAGTCACTGCCGGTGCGCTGCCGGCAGGCGTTACGCTCTCCACTGGCGGCACGCTTTCCGGCACGCCTACAACGGCAGGCACGTTCAACTTCGCAGTAACTGCAACTGACAGCGGCACCGGCACCGGCCCGTACAACTCTGCACCGCGCGGTTACGTGCTGCAGGTCATCAGCAGCCCGCCGGTGGCCAATCCTGCCTCGGCAACCGTGGCGTATAACAGTGGCGCCAATCCGATCACGCTGAACATCACCGGCGGCGCCGCCACGTCGGTGGCGATCGGCACCGCGCCCGCACACGGCACGGCCATTGCCAGCGGGACGACGGTGACCTACCAACCCACCGCAGGCTACGCCGGCCCGGACAGCTTTACCTATACCGCTACCAACAGTGCCGGAACATCGGCGCCGGCCACGGTGTCCATCACCGTGAACAGCCCGATCGTCAGCGTTTCGGCCGTCGGTCCCTTCACTGCCTCGGCTGGCGCCAGCTACAGCCAGACATTCACCTGGAACGGTGGCACGGCGCCCTACAGCAACTACACGGTCACGGGCCTGCCGGCCGGGCTGAGCATCACCGGAACGACGGCAAACAGCGCGACGGTCAGCGGCACACCTGTTGCTGCGGGCACCTTTACGCTCAATGCCAGCGCCACCGACAGCAGCACAGGGACCGGGCCGTTCACCGCTGGCCAGGGGTTTTCGCTCACGGTCGCTGCACCCACGCTCAGCATGACGCCGGCGTCAGGCGGTCTGCCCATGCCATATGGCACCGCCAGCACCATCAACTTCGGCACGAGTGGCGGAACCGCGCCTTACAGCTATTCACTGGTTACGGGTTCGCTGCCGGCGGGCGTCAGTTTCAGTTCGGCAGGCGTTCTTTCCGGTACCCCGACGATGCCGGGGAGTTACAACGTCACGATCCGTTCGGCGGACTCCACCGTCGGCACCGGTGCGCCGTTCAACGTGCAGCAGAACTACACCATCGTGGTGGGCGTACCGACGATCAGCATTGATCCGGCCACCCTGCCCAACGGCACTGCGGCGCTTGCCTACAGCGCGCAATTCACTGCCAGCGGTGGCGCCGCACCGTACACCTATGCACTGCTGGCAGGCGGGCTGCCACAGGGGCTGTCCCTCAGTTCCTCGGGGGCCATCACCGGCATTCCGCGTTCGGATGGCAACTTCAGCATCACCGTGCGGGTGACCGATGGCAACGGGCAGACCGCTGACCGCGTCTACACCTTCTCGGTTGACCCGGCCACCGTGGTCATCGCCCCGGCCGCGCTGCCGGGCGGCGTGGTCGCCACGGCTTACTCGCAAGGTCTGACCAGCAGCGGCGGCATTGCGCCGTACACCTACGCAGTGGTTTCCGGCGCACTGCCCCCCGGTCTCGCCTTCAGTTCGGCAGGCGTACTCAGTGGCACCCCCACCACCGCCGGTAGCTACACGTTCGTACTGCGCTCCACCGACGATGCCGGCTACAACGCCAGCCAGAGCTACACCCTGGTCATCAGCGAGGCGTTGCCGGTCGCCACCGACGATACGGCCACCACCCTGGCCCAGCAGGCGGTCACCATTCCGGTGACGGGCAATGACACGGGTGTGATCACAGCGATTGCCGTGGCCAGCGCGCCGGCACATGGCACCGCTACCGTCAGCGGCTTGAACGTGGTCTACACCCCAGCGGCCAACTACTTCGGCGCCGACAGTTTCACTTACATCGCCAGCGGGCCCGGCGGCAGTTCCGCAGCGGCCACGGTCGCCATTACGGTGAATGCACTGCCGGTGCCGGTGGGGCACCCGCCGGTTGCGGTCAACACGCTGGCCGGTCAAGCGGTGGTGATCGATGCGGCTGCCGGAGCCAGCGGTGGCCCGTTCACCGGGGTCACCCTGGTATCCGCACCGGCCACCGGCACCACTACGGTGAACGGCACGGTCATTACCTACACGCCGCTGGCTACCGCGTCCGGCCCGCAGAACATCGTCTACACGTTGAACAACAGCTTCGGTGCCTCTGCGCCCCTCACTGCAACGGTAACGGTGAACGCCGTGCCGGTGGCCGCATCGCAGCGCCTCACCGCCAATGCGGGGGTGCCGGTGGTGGTGGAACTGACCGCCGGCGCGACCGGTGGCCCGTTCACCGCGGCGACGCTGGTTTCGCTGTCGCCGGCCAATGCCGGCACCGCCACCATCGCCACTTCGGGCAGCGGCGCCAGCGCGGGCTACCACCTGACGTTCACCCCGGCAGCGGCGTTCTCGGGCACGGCCACGGCCACGTTCACTCTGGCCAATGCCTTCACCGCCTCGGCCCCGGCGACCGTTACCTTCGATGTGATCAGCCGGCCGGACCCGACCCAGGATGCCGAAGTGATGGGCCTGCTGGGAGCGCAGACGGCCACCGCGCGTCGCTTCGCCACCAGCCAGATCGGCAATTTCCAGCGCCGCATGGAAGGGCTGCACCAGGGTGGGGAGGGCGCACGCTTTGTCAATGGACTGAGCTTCGGCGTGGATCGTCGCTGCCAGGAAGACGCGTGGCGTACCCCGGGCAGCGATTGCCGCCCGCTCGGCATGCCCGACGACACCGCAGTGGGCGCAGGCGCAGGCAACGCAGCGGCAGCACGCAGCCGTGGCGGCGAGGGTGGCAGCCTGACGCTGTGGACGGGCGGTTCGATCAACAGCGGCGACCGCGATGGTCGTTCCGGAAGTGCCGGCTTCGACTTCCAGACCAGCGGCGTCAGCGCCGGCGCCGATAC
The DNA here is from genome assembly GCF_016624905.1 of Stenotrophomonas sp. S49. Classification (NCBI taxonomy): domain Bacteria; kingdom Pseudomonadati; phylum Pseudomonadota; class Gammaproteobacteria; order Lysobacterales; family Lysobacteraceae; genus Stenotrophomonas; species Stenotrophomonas sp. S49. The sequence continues at coordinate 19,453 of NZ_JACVUD010000061.1, forward strand.
CCGCCTGAGCAGCGATTTCGCCATCGGTGCAGGCATCGGCTATGGCCGCGATACCACCGATGTCGGCCACAACGACACCCGCAGCAAGGGCGAGAGCTACACCTTGGCCGTGTACAGCAGCTACCACCCGGGCGACCACTTCTTCGTGGACACCCTGCTGGGCTACCAGTTGCTGTCGTTCGATTCACGCCGTTACGTGACGGCCAATGGCGCGATGGTGCAGGGCAAGCGGGATGGCAGCCAGTGGCTGGCGTCGCTTTCGGTGGGCGGTGACTACCAGCGCGACCGCCTGTCGCTGACCCCGTATGCGCGTCTGGATCTGGCCCGTGCCACGCTGGATGCCTACACCGAACAGGGTGACGCGATCCATGCGCTGCACTACCAGGACCAGGACGTGGACACCACTACGGCCAGCCTGGGGCTGCGCATGGACTACCGGGTCCCAGTCAGCGTCGGTACGTTCACGCCGCAGCTGCGGCTGGAGTACCAGCATGATTTCCAGGACGACAGCACGGTGATCATGAACTACGCCGATTTGCCGGGCGGGCCGTTCTATCGCAGCGCGATCGATGGCTTGAAGACCAACCGCTTCGTGTTCGGCCTGGGCGCGGTGCTGCAGACCGAGCGTGAGTTCAGCCTGCGGCTGGAGTACCGCGGCCTGTTCGGCAGCAGCAGCGACACCGACCACGGCGTGCAGCTGAACCTGGAAAAGAAGTACTGAGTACAGAGGGCAGGGCCGAGCACGTACTCGGCCCTGCCATGCTGCGAACCTGCCGTCAGTTCAGCACGAAGCGGATCGGCACTTCCTGTGCTGGCTCGGAGGCATCGAATTCTGCGCCGCAGGCAAACTGCCAGCGCTTGCCTGCGGCCAACGCAGCGTCGTCCAACAGCGGCGAGCCGCTGCTCTGGGTCACGTACGCCAGGCGTGCGGTCTGGCCGTCGCCCTGCGGTTGCAGCGCGAGCAGCACGGTGCCCTGCACGTTGTTGCGGAATGCGGCAGGCGGGTAGCGGGGAGGATTGTGTGCCTTGCTGGTCAGGTCCACCTTGCAGTGCTGGGCCGCATAGGGAACCACCCATTCGGCGGTGCCGCCCTGGTTGCCTTCGCAGCGGTAACGCCACTGTTGTGCGCTACGGCGTACCGGCTCCGCATCGTGCGGGCTTTCCACTGCCACTTCCTTGGCTGTGCCATCGGCGGCCACCTGCACGCGCAGCTTCGCCTCGTGCGCGGGTGCAAGGGTAGTAGCGGGATACTTCAGTTCGGCCACCGCTGCAGGGTGGCGAGCCATGGAATCGGCAATAACTTCGCAGCGGGCGGAGGCCTGCGCTGCGGCCGGCAGCAGGCCAGCAATCATCAGTGCAAACAGCGGTGTATGGCGATGGTACGTTCTCACTCGCGCTTCCTTGTCGGTGATGGATGGGGCAGAGCGCAGCATAGCGGCGATCACGCCTGGTTTCATTCTGGCATTGCACACTACGTGGCGTTTCCTTCGCAGAGGACCTTCAATGAGCCGGATATTTGTGATTGGCGCGGCCGGAAAAGTCGGTCGTGCACTGGTGCAGCAGGCGGCGGCGCACGGGCACCGCGTGGCGGCCATGCACCGTTCCACCGAACAGACGGCCGAGCTGTCTGCCTTGGGCGCACAGCCGGTGCAAGGCGACCTGCTGCAGCTGCAGCCCGATGCGCTCGCCGCACTCATGCAGGGCAGTGACGTGGTGGTGTTCACCGCCGGCGCAGGCGGCAAGGGCGGCACGGCCATGACCGATGCCATCGACGGGCGCGGCCTGGAACTGGCCGTGGCCGCCGCAGCCCTGGCACAGGTCCCGCGCTTCCTGCTGGTGTCGGCGTTCCCCGAAGCCGGTCGCGGCAAGCACCTGTCGGATACGTTCGAAAACTACATGGCGGTGAAGAAGGCGGCGGATGTGCACCTGGCCAGCAGCCCCCTGGACTGGGTGATCCTGCGCCCCGGCACGCTGACCGATGCGCCCGGCACGGGGCGGGTACATGCGGGGTTGGCCATTCCCTATGGTGAGGTTCCGCGTGCGGACCTGGCCGCCGTGCTGCTGGCGCTGGTGGAGCAGCCGCAGGTCAGCCGGCGCATCATTGAGCTGACCGAAGGCCAGACCCCGGTGTTCGAGGCCGTGCATCGTCTGTAGCGTCGAGCTTGCTCGACGGAGCCACCCGCACGCCCACCTGCGCTAGCATGCAGCTTCAAGCAAGGAGCACAGCATGGGCGATGCAATGGACACCCAGTATCTGGACGCCACACCAGCTCCTGCGCACGCGCCCGATGAAGGCCTGACCTTCCACGCACTCTACCGCCGCGTGCAGGGGCTGACGGGCCAGAGCATCTACCCCAAGCCGGGCACTGTTGAGCGCTGGGCGGTGAGGGTGGGTGCGGGTGCCGCGCTGTTGGGGCTGACCACCGGGCTGCTGCTGGACCGCTGGGTGCCTGCCAGCGTACTGCTGCCGTTGCTGCTGGTGTGCCTGGCGGTGGAGGTGGGCGGCTTTGTCATCAGCGGTGTGCTGATGGCGCGCCGGGAGTACCGCCAGTACATCCAGCCCCGGCTCTCGCACGCCAAGGAAATGGATAACGAGTTCGAGCATTGGCAGGCCGTCGTCACCGAGCTCCAGCGGTTTCCCCGGCGTGAGCGCGAACAACGCCTGCGCTTTGTCACTATGCTCCGCGCCAGCATGGGCGAGCGCATGGGCCTGCTCTACGGCGGGCTGCAGAAGCTGGGTCCGTTCCCGCTGCTGATTGCGCTCTACGTGCAGTACCGGAGCTGGAGGGCCAATGGCTGGCAAGGCGTGTTCGACGTGGGCTGGCCAGGCGGCATCCTGATCTTCACCATGGTGCTGCTGTACATCATCGGCTGGATGCTGATCATCCAGCGCGCCCGCCTGGACACTTACGTGAACCTGCTGGAAGCCTCCCTGCACCACGAACCCGTAGCGTCGAGCTTGCTCGACTGACGCCATGGCAACCGTGACGCGTACCATGGCCGTATGTGTGTTCCTGCTAGCGCAGTCCGGATGCGCAACATTCGGAGGCGATCTGATCGTACGCGTCTCCGGAAGCGTGCCAGAACCGCATGGTGACGATGGCGGTCGACAGTGCGAGTTGAACATGCACGACGGCTCAGGCCACGCAGTGGCGGCGATGCCCGTTGGCAGCCATTTCTCGGTCCCGATGATGGTTGTTGCCGGGCCGGAACCCAAGCAGTATCGCTTCACGGTTGAATGCGCCGACGGCCGCCGCTTTGAATCCGCGGCAGTTCCGATCAGTAGTCGGCGCGCCTCCCCCAGGAAAATCGATCTGGGCGAACTTCAGCCGAGGTAGGTTGAAGATGCAAGCAGCTCGGCGTGCGTCATCAGTCGTGCGCCGCGTTGAACGCCGCGGCTACTTCCCCCAACGCCAGCCAGGCGGCGCGCCTTTCAGCCAGCACACCAGCACCAGGACCAGCGATACGGCCCACGTGTACAGCATAAAGGCCAGGGGTCGACTGAAGGGCGAAAACAGGAACGGCCCGGCCACCAGCAGTACGAAGGCCACGCCGTAGACCACCCAGCCTTGCCACGCGCAAGGCCAGCCCCAGCCCCAGCCATAGCGCTTCGGGGTAAACCAGTAGTTCTTCTCAGCCATCTCCCTGTCCCTCGTATTACTCAAGTGCTTCCCTGTGCCATGCCGCGCCTGCCGCAGAGCGTACCGCATTCATCCCGGGCAACAGGTCCGCAACAGCTTCCAGGTCCGGGTGCAGCCGCACGATGGATCCCATCGAAACCACGCGTGCCTGCGCGGGATCAGCCTCCGCGCCGTCCAGGAAGGCCCATGAGTGGTCATCACCGTAGTGGGTCACCACCAGCACGGGGCTGCCATCCAGTACAGCCTGGCTGGTAATGCACGCCGCGTTTGGCGCCTGGTCGAACTTCCATTCCATTGCGTTTGCTCCATGCCGGGGTCGTTCAACGGTCCACCTGCTCATCCAGCATCTTCGCCTGCTGCGCGTAGTAGCGGGCCGATGCCTCATTGTTCTGCGCCTTGAACACCGCGCTCGCCGCCTGCGCTGCCTTGCGGGCTGCGGTGAAGGCATTCGCGTTGTCCTGCCAGACGCTGTCCTCGCCGGTCGTCAGGTCACCGTCCTTCCAGCGCCCGGCGATCAGCCCGCCTTGTTTGCCGCGGGCGGTGTCGATCACCCCGATCACCGGCACGCCATCCTTCAATTCGCCATAGAACACCTCGCCAGCCTCCGCGCCATTGCGACGGCGCAGCACGCCCCGGCCGTCGGCTTTTCCGCCGGGGCAGGCGCCGATCCAGTAGAAGGGCCCGGGAAGGGAACGAGGAGGCACGAACTGGCAGCCGCTTACCGGGTCCTTCGACCAACCGGCTTCCGGGGCAGCCGGGCCGGCGGCGTTCGCGGCGATGGCCAATCCCAGCAGGGCGATGATCAGCGCAGGTTTCATGTCACCGCTCCTTTGGACATTCAGCGGCAGGGATCCTGCTCAGGCGCGGCATCGGGGTAGGGACAGGGGAAGAAGCCCGTGTTGCCCAGTTCGGCAGCCGTGGCCTGCGCCACGCCAAGTGCAACCCGCCAGTGCCCATTCTCCAGCACGGTGCCCACTTCGGCCTGCTGCTCCTGGGCAATCAGGCGTGCAAGGAAGGGGAACGCCGCACGCATGTCGCCGCGTTCGGTCCAGGCCGGCGCGTCCACGATGCGGTAGCGGTAGCGCACTACGCCATCTTCGCCTCGGTCAATGGCGGTGACCTGCCGCTCGCCAAAACAGAGATAGGGTACGACCGAGCTGCTGTTTCCCATGCTATCCAGCCGAAGAAACGGTTTGCCCGTTTCAGTAACGGAGACCCGTGCGCGAGGGGTCGCGTTGGCGCGATCCTCAATCGCCTCGCGGTGCACCAGGTCGGCGGCGATCAGGGCGTCAATTCCCGGGCGTTCCAGCAGCTCCGCGCTTTGCTCGATGGGCCATTGCGGGGCAATCAGCATCGCGCAGACCTTCGATCCGTCCAGCTGAGCGCGCAGATCTTCAGCCAGCGCCGCCGACCCATCGCCTGCGCTGCAGGCCGCCAGTGCCAGCGTGGCAGCCACCACGGCGGCAGAAAACGCAACATTGCGAATACCCAGGTGCCTCATGCGGGGAATTCTCCATGCGGAAATCCCATCTTAGTTCGTGGCTGCAGCGGGCGTTTCGGACGCCCATCACGAAGTGAGCACCATCACTCCAGCATTTCCACGGCGTCGGCCGTCGGCAATGGATAACCGTAGTGCCAACCCTGGCCCACGGCATCGGCAGCCAGTTCGCGCAGCAGGCTGGCCTGCTGTGGCGTTTCAATCCCCTCGATGATCACATCCATCCCCAGCTTCCGGGCAATCTGATACATCCCCGGCAGCACCGAGCGCAGCGGTGAATCTTCGGTAATGGCGGTTACGAACATCCGGTCGATCTTCACGCCCTGGAACGGCGATTCGGCAAGGTGCGAGAAGTTCGCACTGCCGGTGCCGAAGTCATCGATCAGCAGCTTGTAACCCATGGCCTCCAGCTCGCCGATGTTGGCCTTGCCGACGGCGCACAGCTGTTCCCGTTCGGTCACCTCAATGCGTATCTGTGATGGGCGCAGGCCTGCCTCGTGCAGTAAGGCATCCAGATAGCGCACTACATTGGGCTGGGCCAGATCATGCGGTTCTGCGTTCACACTCACATACAGCTGCGGGTGGCGGCGCAGCGAAGGCCCGAGCTCCTGCAGCGCCCGGGCCAGTACGTGGCGGAACAGCAGCGGCGTCAGGTTGAACTGCCGTGCAATGGGCACGAACACCGAAGGGGGAATGTCCTCCCCAGCGTCCGGATGCCAGCGGCTCAGGGCTTCGAATCCGACCAGTTGCTGGTCGCGTATACGGCAGAGCGGCTGATACACCAGCTTTATCTCGCCCTGTTTGATGGCTTGGTCCAGGCGAGCGTGGATCGAGCCGTCCTGGGCGCTTCGCCGGCGCGCCAGAACGTAGGCGCCGACCGCACCGGCGATCGCACTCAGGCACAGCATCAGCGCCAACACCCAGCCAGGCAGCCCGGCAACAGACCGGCGCGGGGTTTCCACCACCACGCAGACGGTGTTCTGCGTGCTGCAGGTGCGGCTGTGCACGGTGGCGGCCTGCGCGGCGGGAGCCGTACCCGGTTGCAGCCTTCTGATGGTGTAGCTGCGATCACCCGCAACGATGCTGAGCGTGCTCGTGCTGGTGGCCAGCCCGTCTATGCCGTCGAATGCCGAGGTGGAGGAAACACTGAAAATGCCGTCGCGGGCAATCAGCGTCGTGCCCTCATACCGGGTTCCGGCCAGATCTTCGCTCAGCCAGACCTCCGAGTTTCCCAGATGGAACGTCGGCGGCGGCAGCGGCCTTGCAGCCAGATCGCCCCAGGTGGCCGAGCAGGTCAAACGCCCCTCATCAAGCCGCCCAAGATCGGCAATGAAACTGGAGTGGAAGGTGAGGGCCTTGAAACGCTCCAGCTCCTCGGCTGAGCAGGGCGTGCCCGGTACGCGCAGAGCCTCATCCATCACATCGCGTCGCACGCGGGTAATGGTCTCCGAGCGCCCCAGGACCGCCTGGGCGATCCGCTCGGACGTGGCATCGTCTTCTGAATAGAGCACGGCCTGCGCCCCGGCCAGCAGGGCGGCCGCGGCCAGCGCGGCGATCACGATGGCCTCGGTAACAGCGCGGCGGCGGGCGGTTGCTCGAATCAGGCTCAAGTACGGCCCCCTGTACGACATGGCGTCTTGGGCTGGGCCCAGCATGGGGCCAAGGGGCGGTGG
>NZ_JACVUD010000062.1:0-25329 GCF_016624905.1 Stenotrophomonas sp. S49
GAGCTTGCTCGACTGCTGTTGGCAGAAGCAGTCGAGCAAGCTCGACTCTACAGAAGCCAGTCGAGCAGGGCTCGACTCTACAAACGGCGTGTCAGCGGAACTGCAGGGTGAGCAGGAAATACCGGCCCAGCGGGTCATCCAGCCCGGCTACCTGGCCACCACTGCCGGGCAGGTAGTTCACCGGTTCGGTATCCAGCACGTTGTGCACGTCCAGTGCGGCCACCAGGCGCGGGCTCAGCCGGCGCGCTACGTGCAGGTTCCAACGCAGCTGCGCCGGGTTCATGCAGTGCCCTTCGCCACGCTGTTCGTCCGGGCAGGTTTCGCCGGCCAGCCAGGCGCGCATGCGGCCTACGCGGTTGCCGCGCAGGGCGATGTCCCAGTTTGGGTTCTGCCATTGCACGGTCAGTATCGCGGTGCGTTCCGGCGTGGCATGGCCGCGCAGATCCACCGCGGCTTCGTGGCTGCGCTCGCGCTTCAGTTCCTGTTGCTTCAGCGCATCCAGTGCGAACTGCCATTGCCCGTTGGCACCGCTGTCGATGCGGTACTCACCGCGCAGCACCCAGTTGCGCGAGGTGGTGTGGCCGATGTTGTCGAAGGACAGGCGCAGATCACGCAGCCGGCCCTGTTCGTCCAGTACCCAGGTGTCGCGATTCCACAGCGCATCCCCCGGCTGCAGCGCCAGGATCTCGTTGTGCAGCTCCACGATGTTGTGGGTCAGCGTAAGCGCGAACGCATCGCTGGGCGTCCAGCTGGCCGCCAGCGAATGGCTGCGCGAGGTTTCGGCCTTCAGTCCATCGTTCTCCACCACGTCCACCTGTACCGCGCAGCCGCCACCGCGCAGCGGCCGCGCGCAGGGGGGCAGCGTGTCCGAAGCGGGCAGGGCAACCAGGCCGAAGTAGCCCGGTGGCCGGCGCCGCTCGAACAGGCTGGGCGCGCGGAAGCCGCGGCCACTGGCCAGCAGGAACGACCAGTGCTCGCTGGGGCTCCAGCGCAGGCCGGCGCGCGGTGAAAATGCGGTCTGCCCGGCATCGCGGTCCACGCGCGCGGCCAGGTCCACGCGCAGGCTGTGGGCCAGCGGCAGCCCCAGTTCGGCATAGGCGGCACTGCTGTTGCGCGACAGCCGGCGTTGCTCCATCGGCAGGCCCAGCGCCAACTCGCCCTTGCCCAGCAGCGGGTCCGGCTGCGAGGTCCAGCGCTCCTGGCGCAGATCGATGCCGGTGGCCAGCTGCGCCGCGCCGCCGGGCAAGGCCATCAGGTTGCGCTGTATGCCCCACCAGCCCTGCCATTGTTCGGTACGGCCACGGCTGTGGATGGTCGGGAACAGGTCGTCGGCCAGACCGGGCGGCAACGTGGAAAAGCCGGGCAGGAAATCGAAGTCGCGCGCCGCTTCCAGCAGCTTCTCGCTGCGCACCACGCCATCGGTGGTCAGGCTCACCTCGCTGCGCTGCGCGCTCACGCCCGCTTCCCAGCTGCGACCCGCCTGCTGGCGGCCCACGCCCACGGTCAGATCACCTTCGCTGGCGTGCACGCGCGGGCGCACGCTGCCGCCTTCCTGCAGCACCACGTTGAGAATGGCCGTGCGGTTGAAGTTCAACGCCACCGCTGTCGGACCCAGTTCGAAGCGCTGGCGGTTGTAGCTGCCGCGCGCTTCCACATACGCGTAGCGCCCTTCGCCGCGCTCGTGGCGGTAGCGCAGATACCCGGCCACGGTGTCCGACGCCGGCTGCAGCGAACGTGGGCGCACGCTGTCGAACCAGCAGCCCTGGTCGTCTTCCTGCAGCGGCGGGTGGCATTCGGTGGCTGGGTAGTAATCGCCATTGGCCATCAGCAGCCCGATCGGATACAGCGATGTATCCGCATGCCAGTCGCGGCGATCGCCGGCCACGTGCTGCATGCGGTGCAGATCGAGGCCGGCGAACCAACGGTCGCCATTGCTGCGCACACCGCCGGTGGCGCCCTGCACGCGGTACTGCTGGCCATCGCCGTGGCCACTGGCGCCGGTCTGCAGCATGGCCTCGCTGCCCTCGGCCTGGTCGCGCAGAATGATGTTGACCACGCCGGACATGGCATCGGCGCCGTAGATGGCCGACGCACCGCCGCGTACCAGTTCGATGCGTTCGATGAAGCTGAGTGGCAGGCCGCCCAGATCGGTCAGCGCGCCGTCGGCCAACGACACCATCGGGTAGCGCGGCAGGCGCCGGCCGTTGACCAGGAACAGGGTGGCGCGCGGGCCCATGCCGTCCAGGCTGGTGGTGGCCGCCGCGCCCACCGGCAGGTACAGCGAATCACCGCCGCGTGCGGTGCTCAGCGGCGTGTGGCCGTTCATGCCGGGCAGGTGGCGCAGCAGATCGAACAGCGTGCCGTAGCCGCTGCGCAGGATGTCGTCGCGGTCGACAACGGTCACCGGTAGCGTGGTCTGCACGGAGGTGCGCGGCAGGCGGCTGCCGGTCACCTGCACCGGCGCCAGTTCCACCTGCGGCGCTGCCGGCGGCGGCGGGGGCGGCGCAGGCCTGGGTGCTTTTACCGGCGACGGTGGTGGCGCTGCTGCATGCCGGCGCAGCACGTAGCCACCGGCCGGGGTCTGCAGGATGTTCACCGGCATGCCGGCCACCAGCTGCTTCAGCGCCGCGGCGGCGCTCTGCCGGCCCTGCACGCCGGTGGTGCGCAGGTTGGCCAGTTCACGTGCATCGAAGATCAGCGATACGCCGCTGTGCCGCGCCCAGGCCTGCAGCGCCGGTACCAGCGGCCCGGCGCCAATGTGGTAATCGGTGCTGGCGGCCGGTTCGCCGGCGTGCGCCATGCCCGCCTGGCCCGGCACCACGGCCAGGCACAGCAGGGCCAGCAGCAGCCCCGCGCGCAGCGCCTGCGCGGCCGGCATGCGCCGCGGCCTCAGTACACGCGGCGCAGTTCCAGCGCGCCATCCTTGCGCGGCTGGCCAGCGATGGACCACCCCAGCTGCAGGGCGGACAGCAGTTCATGCGCATCCCCTGCGCGGAAGCTGCCGCTGACGGCCAGATCGGCAATGTCCGGGTCGGCAATCACCAGCGGCGTGCTGCCGTAGCGGTTCATGCGTTCCACCACCACCGACAGCGGCGTCGCGTCGAACACCAGGTCGCCCTGCGGCCAGCCTTCAGCGGCGGCGGTGGTGGACAACTGCGGGCCCGGCTGGATGCGGCCGGAGGCCAGCACCTGCAACTGCTGGCCCGGTGCCAGCGCGTGCTGCGCACTGCCGCTGGTCACTTCCACCGCGCCTTCCAGCAAGGCCACTTCCACGCGGCCATCGTTCAGGCGTTCCACCTGGAAGGTGGTGCCGATATCGCGGATGCTGCTGTTGCCGGCCTGCAGGCGCAGTGCCCGCGACGACGGTGCCACTTCCAGCTGCACGCGGCCCTGGTCCAACTGAAGTTCACGCGTGCGCCAGCCGAAGCGGGCGCTGAGCGCGCTGCCGGCATCGAGCGTGGCCACGCTGCCATCGGCCAGGATCTGCCGCTGCACGGCATGGGTGGTATTGGCGTACACGCGGGTGGACGGATTGCCGTCCGTGTACAGCAACCAGCCGGCCGTTGCGGCCAGGCCGATGCCGGCGGCCACCGCCATCGGCAGCCAGCGGCGGCGCACGGGGTGGACCCCGGTCGGAGCGCTGTCGCGCGGTGCGCCTCGTGGCGGCTGTTGCAGTACCACGGTCCCTTCCTTGTTCTCGTTGCGAATCATTCGCAGTCTCCATGGTGGTGGAGAGGATTGCGGCCCAGCTCCTTGCGTAGCCCGCGCATCGCACGGGCACTGTGCGGATTCTGCCTGAGCGCGCGGGGCGGTTGAAGTGCCGGCGGTCATGTCGCCGCGCCGGGGGCTGCGGCATGAGCGCCGGCGCGCTATCGTCGGGGCAGGATTTCCACGCAGGCCCGTCCATGCAGATCGCCGTATTCAGTGCCCGCCCGTACGATCGCCGCTTCCTGGACGAGGCCAGCGCGCAGCAGGGCGCGGGGCAGGGCCATGAACTGGTCTACTTCGATGCCGCGTTGGACCTTCACACCGCGCCCCTGGCGCAGGGCTGCGCGGCGGTCTGCGTGTTCGTGAACGACCAGCTGGATGCGCCGGTGCTGCAGGCCCTGCACGCCGGCGGCGTGCGCGCGGTACTGCTGCGCTGCGCCGGCTTCAACAACGTGGACATGGCCGAAGCGCAGCGGCTGGGCCTGTTCGTGGCGCGGGTGCCGGCCTATTCGCCCGAAGCGGTGGCCGAGCACGCGCTGGCGCTGGTCATGACCCTGAACCGGCATACCCACCGCGCCTACAACCGCGTGCGCGAAGGCAACTTCATGCTGGACGGCCTGCTGGGCCGCACCCTGCATGGCCGCACGGTGGGCATCGTCGGCACCGGCAAGATCGGCCTGGCCACCGCCCGTATTTTCCGCGGCATGGGCTGCACGGTGCTGGGGCACGACCCGTATCCTTCCGCAGCGTTCGCTGACGTGGGCGACAGCGTGGCGCTGGATGAACTGCTGGCGCGCGCCGATATCGTGTCGCTGCATTGCCCGCTGACGCCGGACACCCACCACCTGATCAACGATGCCTCGCTGGCGCGCATGAAGTCCGGCGCGATGCTGGTGAACACCTCGCGCGGCGCCCTCGTGGACACCCACGCGGTGATCCGCGCGCTGAAGTCGCGGCGGCTGGGGCAGCTGGCCATTGACGTGTACGAACAGGAAAGCGCGCTGTTCTTCCAGGACCTGTCCGGGGAGATCATCGACGATGAAGCCTTCCAGCGCCTGATGACCTTCCCCAACGTGCTGGTGACCGGCCACCAGGGCTTCTTCACCGTAGAGGCGCTGCAGGAGATCTCGGCGATCACGATGGGCAACCTGGCCGATTTCGCCGCCGGGCGGGACTGCGCCAACCAGGTGCGGGCGGATTGACCGGAGGGCTGGGCTGCCCGTAAAATCGCCTGCTCAGCCGGAATAGCTCAGTTGGTAGAGCGGCGCATTCGTAATGCGTAGGTCGCAGGTTCGACTCCTGTTTCCGGCACCAGTTGTAGAAAAGCCCCGGCCTTGGTCGGGGCTTTTTGTTTGGGCTGGTAGCGCCGGGCCATGCCCAGTGGAATGTCGACAGCCCGTAGTGCCAGCCCACGGCTGGCAGCGCCGGATTCCCACCACCGACCCGAGGCCGGCGCGACACACAATCAGGTCGTCCTCGCCACCGTCGGGTAGGCGCAGACTTGGGGAGGCCATGTCATCTCGACGGGAGAGTCGCGCCAACGCAAACTGCGGTTATGGTGGTTGAGCCAGAACCCGTCAAACGTTCATTTTCCCACCCGGCAAGATGGCGGCTGGCAAGTTGATCTGACCCGGCGATTCTTCAATGCGAACGCAGCGGGACAAAAACTGCACATGCCAGCATCGAGCGAAAAATGACTAAAGCGAGACTGCGGGGGATGGACACGGCTGATTGGGCTTCTGCGCTCAAGACCCATCAAGAATCCGGCCTGTTTGGTCGTTGCTTTCAAGCTTCCATTGGGATGGATGATAGCCATGGGGCGGACCTGTTTGGCTTCACCGCATGCAACCGGGAATGGCTCGAACGTATGGAGGATGAGGGTAAGTTCATTCCAAAGGTTGTCATCGTAGATGACGTCAGCTTTGAAGCGGTTGAGCGCGCGATCCAGCTCATGTGCGCGGCTGTGCCTGATGGAACTTGGGCAGAAATGGCCAGCACGTTGGCTGAAATGATGGACTGGGAGTTTGAAGGCTATGTGCCCTGGATCGGCGAGGAGTAGACGTGGCGAACGACAGTGGACCGAAATAACGCAGTGAAAGGTGGATAAACCAGCGGTTCCTGCACGCCCCCGCATCATGGACTCAGGACGATGAAGAACATTCTTAATGTCACGGTGTTGTGCCTGACAATCACCGCATGTGCTGGTTCGTTTCGGCGCGCGGAGCCTCTGGACTTCAGTCTCTCGGTGACTGACAGCCTCGCAGAGAGACGATACGACGTCGTCCTGACCTCTGCAGCGGCCGTGCCATTGTGCCTTTCCAAGGAGGGCTGGCCTGGCCCGGATGGGACCTTCCTGACGGGGTATGAGGGGGCCACTCTGACCACGACCGCAGGCCCGATCCATCCAAAATCTGTCTTGACAGCCTTCTGTCCGGACGGGTGCGGTGAAGTCCGTCTGGAGCCAGGCCAGACACTGCGCGGCAACCTTACTTACGCGGCGTTTGGCAGCGCCGACGACATAGCATAAGATCCAGCGCGCTCCCTATCATTCACCGTGTATCCGTACTACTGCCGGCGGTCCAGCAGGTTCCACATGGGGGACAGACCCTAACTCCCCGTTACAGGGCCAAGTGCGGTAGGTTTCAGCGAAAGGGGGGGGGCTTACGCCACAGATGCTTCAGCCGCCGAAGGCGTTGGTGTCGTGGTTTCCAGGGAGGGGGTCGATGCTGGGTGGCGAGGAATCTGTTGGCGTGGGCGAGTGGCGGCGTTGGCAGCTGCCGTCATTGGGAGCTCGCAGGGACTATTGGATGTCCGAGACCGGAATATTTGTCGACTTCAACAACAAGAATCCTGATGGGTTCCTGAGGCTCAATCCTGCTGGGATGACGGAGGGTCTGAGCAGCATTGACGATGTAGCCAGGCAGAATGCTTAGTCCGTGCCCGTCAGCTCCAAAGCGAGGTGACGCCTAGCTACCAACACATCACCAATACACTCTTGGCGCGTTCTGCGACGAGCGTCTCCCGATGCCGCTTGCAATCTAGTTGCGAAGTGACGAGTCTGCGCAAGCGGCGTTTGTGTTGGACACTACGCCGCCTGGGGCAACGCTTTGTATGGAAGCTATTTAGAGGGGATGGAGTGTGCGCAGAGCCGTACTCGTTATATTTGCCTTGATTGGGATGTCGGCCGCTTTCAGTTCCAATGCCGAGGAGGTTGCGACTCGATGCACCGGGGAGTATCCCTACGAGAACAGACCTTGTGACCAAGGACAGGCCTATCTGGAGGTCCGCCGCACCCACTTGGCATGGTTGAAGGTAAGGTCGGACTTCTATCCGATGCATGTTCGTTTAACCGACGGTATTGTGGGCCTGTACGAGTGGATGTGCGGGACCAACATACCTTGGGTGCCCGTAACTGGATGTGGGGTAGCGTATTTTCGACCTCAAGACTCATGCGCGACCAGACCATCGTTGAGCCTCCCCGGTGCACCAGCCGGGCAAAAAACCTGCGAGCAGGGCTGTGAGTACGCCGCTGCTGGCAATGGGCAGTCAACGCCAACAGGCGCAGTGTGTCTGCCCCCGGATTGTCCGAGTAGCGACGGCTCGGGATGCGGAAAAGCGGTTGCAGAGCTTCAAAGCGCCGCAATGCCTTCGACCGACCCGCGTCACCTGTTCCATCTGCAGCAGACCTGCATTGCCAAGGGCTCGTGTGAGATCCGGTGCCAGATGGATAACTGTCAGTGGATGGATCACGTGATCCCGGCGTTCGTAGATCCCTATCTTGAGAAGAGGGGCCTTTGGCCGTTCGTGGAGGCATCCTGCAGTGCGGTAAACAGCCTTCTGGAGGGGTTCAACGGCGGAAAGTGGGTGGCCAACCAGGAGTGTTTCGCCAGCATGGGGTGGTATCACGTGCAGGTCGATCTCCGAGGTGCTCTGGAGGCGTACGGCTGCGGGTCGCAGCGCGACTGGAACATGGTTGGCCAGCGTATCGTTCCCTGCTTGATGGAAACGCAGCCAGGTAACCCTAATGCCTATCATCAGGTAGGCGGCATCTTTGTCCATCTTGCACGTGAGCGGGTCAGGCAGAAATGTATCAGTGCCCGCCAGAAAGATGGGCTTCCGGTAGATATCAATCAAGAGATGGGTGGAAAAGTATGTATGGCCGAATGATCAGTTTCACGCTTCTTGCGCTGCTGTCATTTGATGCCGGCGCGCAGGCCGCGGATCGTCCGGAGTGGAGCATTCGTGCTTCAATCGGAAGTGTCGATCTGATTGGTGAGTGGGAGTTGTCGACCTTGCTGGAGAATAGTACTTCCGAGGAAGTACTCGACGGCGCAGCGGTGTCCCAAGTGGGCGTCGAGATGGGCTCGTCATTCCAGCTGAACGTAAAGCTTGTGAGTCCCAGTGGACAGGTAAGCGATATAACGGGTTCATCGAAGTTGATGTATCGCCCCAAGGCTTGCATGACGGTGGCGGCCAATGGCATTGCCACGGTTGTGCCTGACGCGAATGCTCTTTGGGCGTGCGAGAAGGGGGACCCGATTCCATTGACGATCATCTATGCGGATTCTTCTTCAAAGATTGCCACGATGAACGTCTATCTCTTGCGGGCAGATTGACCACTGGCTCTGCCAAGAAGTGTGGTGGCGCCCGTCCAGAGGGCGGTGAGTTGATGGCGCGTCCCGCACAGGCGGGCGCGCCAGCTTGTTCGGGACCCACGGCACAGGCGCCGGTCACAATGTGGAGCGATGGGAACACCGTCGTTATCTTCGATAAAGGGGCGGGGTCATCTGGTGGCTCATACTCAAGGTCGGGCATGGGCGGTTTGGACTCCATTGTGGAGTTGAGAGGCTTACGAGGTGATATGAATTTCTCAAGTTCCAAGCTCGCCCTGGTGGTCTCCTTTGTCGCAATGTCCGGCGTAACCGCTTGCGGCGATGGAAAGATTCACGCCCCCACGGACAGCGGGCCGCTGGATGCCTGCTTCCATCGGGTGAGCAATTCTTCGCGATGCGGAACAAGCTTTGCGAGGTTGAACGCAAACCCTCGCTCGGCAGTCGGCAAGGATGTGGTGTTGGTTGGGTATCTGGCCGTCAGGAATGGGTTGCCAGTCCTGTTTCCCAGCGAAGACGACTATTCGAACGATGTTGTGTTCAACGCCGTTGAGCTCAGAGGGGCGGGCTCGGAAATGCTCGATGGCAAGTGGTACCGGATGGTCATCGTGCAAGCGCGCTTCTCGCTGTCCGAAGGTCCGCAAGAGCCTTGGCTGGGTGTAATGAGGGGCGTTAGCAAGGTCGACGCGATGTTGCCAGTCGAGAGAGAAGATCCGACGGCGCTACGGGTGCACATTGATTCCATCAGAGACCGGTCAGGCAGATAGTCTGAGAGGTGTGCATCCTGGGCCGAGGGGCGCATGCAGTCGCCCAAGGGAGAATCTGGCGCTGCCATGGTTTTCTGGTCGCGACCGCCCACGCCGCCTGCTACGCTTCACCCTGAAACCGCGCCGGGCGGTTACAGGGACCGTAAACCATGGCATCAGTAAGCACACTGCGCCGTTTCACCGCCTTTTCCATCATCGGCATCGCTACGGCGCTTTCCGTCCCCGCATTGGCCGCACAACCCGATGCGCCCGCGCCGCAGGCCACCGCCGCACAACCGATCAACGCCACCAATTTCGTAGGCCTCACCCAGTCGCTGGAAGCATCCCCCCAGCAGCCGGGGGCGCAGGAACTCCGGGTGTCGATCCTGCGTTGGCTGGCAGAAACACCCGATTACATGGTGACCCTCTGCCAGGTCATGAACCTGCCTGACCAGGATGAGGCAGCCAAGAATATCGGCCTGGATCTGCTGATGCAGCAGAGCTTCGGTAACCTGGCCTTCCAGATAGACCAGCGCGAAGCCAGCGATCAGCTCAGCCGACAGGTGGCCGGTGTGGAAAGTGCGCTGCGCGCCTATACGGCCTTCATTGCGGCCGATCCTGCGCTGCGCATTGCGGCCATGGATACGCTGGCCGCGCAGCAGAAGGCCGGCACGCTGCGTGCGCATCTGGCGCCTGTGGTGAAGGCGGAATGCGGTGCCAGCGACAACACGGTCATGCTCAACCCGGAAACGGCAGAGCAGGGCGCGTCTGCGCCGTCGCCGTTCCTGGGCGGTTTCCTGCTCGCGACCAGCGTGGTCTACCCGCTGCAGGTGGGGCAGTGGAAGGCGTTGGGCGAGCGCCGCTACGACGATGTTGCGGGTGGTGCGTCGGTGCGCTTCCAGCAGGCCGGCAACGAGGACGGCTGGATCGATGTGTACTTCTACCCGGTGGGCGTGCTGGACCAGGAACAGCGGGCCGGTCTGCTGGAAGGTGAGCGCAAGGGTTTGCTCGAGGCGCGCAGCGCAGCGCTGGCGGGGCGCGATGATATGTCGCGCGTGCAGGCGGTGACCTTGAAGGTTGCACCGGCGCAGCCGGACGCGGCCAACAGCATCGAGGCCAGCGTGCTGGATTTCGGTTTCGTGCGCGATGGCAAGGAGTACAGTTCGGTAATGCTGCTCACCATTGACCGCTTGTATGCCATCAAGCTGCGCTACAGCGTGCCGACCGCAACGGCCAGCCGTAACGCGGCGCGCGGCGAGGTTGAAACCTTTGCCGCGGCCTTGCTGCCGCAATTGGATATCAGCAATTCCGGTGGCTGCGGCAGTGTTCCCGTTACCGCACGCGATCGACTGCGCCTGGGCTGCACCGGCACCGACCCGGTGCTACCGGTGGTGGGCGAGGGGCAGCGGGAAATGCGCTTCGAGTACGCACCGCCACGCTGAGCCAATGCGATACGCGCGCGGCTGGCCACAGGCATCAGGAATATTCCGATGGATTCACAGACCCAGCGTTTCCTCGCCTATCTGCTTTCAAACGGCGCAGTCGGCAGCACCCCTGTCGAGCACGCGGCGCACCTGCAGCAGTACTACAGCGGCCAGCTGCCCGTGCCGCAGCCCATCGAGGCCGACATCGACGCGTGGCTGGGCCATGCCGACCCCGCGGCGTTGCTGCGCGCGGCACAGTGGCTGGTGCAGGGGTATGCACTGGCCAATTCGTTTCCTTCGCTGCATCTGGCGTGGGTGAAGCGGTTGCTGGATGAAGGCCGGCTGCAACCACAGCAGGCGATTCTCTTGCTTGCACTGCAGCCGGCACATCTCACGCTTGATGAGCGGGGGCAGGAGATTGCCTGGCTGGCGCTGCATGCCGTGGAAGAGGGGCACGAGGCCGAAGAGCAACAGCTGCTGCTCTCCCTGCTCGCCACCTATCCTCACCCGCCCGCGCCATGCCGCACGAACTGACCGCGCTGGCGCATGGCCCGCCACCATTCATGTTCCAGCTCCCACAGGTCCGGCACCTGCTCGCGCGAATTTTCGAACACGATAATCACCATGCGCTTCGGCGAGTTATCGACCAGTAATACCGGTGTATCCCCGGCATAGAGTTCGAAATGCCTCGCCCCGCGTGCGGCGGGGCTGACGCGCAGTCCGTCGGCTCTGCGTTCCTGCGCAAACTCTGCGGCCTGCTGCCACATCTGCAGGAAGTTCGGTACGGTCTGTTTGCTGTAGCTGTTTACGCTGAGTGCCGGTTCCGGCAGATACAGATGGCCGACAAGCAGGCCTAGCAGCATCACGACGGCTGTCGGAATGGACGCCGCCGCGCCCCTGGCTACGGTTGCACCTGCAGGCAGCTGGCCGCATGCGCGGTGAGGGCAATGCAGGCCAGCATCAACCCTTCCATGCTGCGGTCGCCCAGGGTGTCTTCGGGCTGGCCGGCCTGGCGGGTGCGCTCGGCGGCCAGCAGCATCTGCTGCACGGTGGCCAGGCCAGCCAGGGCGCAGTCGGCGTCGGCCAGTTGCAGGCGCCGGCCGGGCGGCAGGGCGCGCTCGGGCCAGGACTGGCCATTGGCGGCCGCGCCGGCCTGGATGCGCCGCAGCGTGGGGATGAAGGTGCCGGGGTCGTTGCCGGGTTCGCCAGCGGGCGCCGCGCGGCGGGCGTTCAGATCAGGAAATTCCGATGCGTTCATGGCAGATGCTCCGTGCAAAACACAAAGCGCCACCGCAGGGGTGGCGGACGGTGCGTGGCGGCAAAAACCGGGTCTGACGAATCCGGCGGGTGCATGCGAACACGCACCCCCACGCACCGCCCGCCAAAGAACGCGGACGGATTGCCAGCCGGCGCCACGCAGAGGTGGCGCCGACTGGCAAGCGTAAACACTCGTCAGACATCGGGTTTGCCGACCCGGCCACTCGCTTTCAGTGGCATGCCATGGTGTGCACAGCCCGCGAGCGGCTGCCAAGGGCAGATTGCGTCAATGCGGGGATGTTTTACGCTTCGGCGGCATTTTGGCACGCCGGCCCGCAGCCCGAAACGCCCGCCCGGCAAGGCCGGGTCGCCATCAGGCCCGGTTCAAAGGGCCACGCACCCCGCATCGAACAGGTCAGCCTGCCCGGCGAACCCAGAGCTCAAACCCAAGGCGATCACGACAAAACGGTGCCAACTGCCGCAGATAGCCGCCCGCCGCCCCGGCCAGTGCGCCGCCGGCCAACCGCCCCGCGACCCGCAGCCCGCGCCCGGCGTGCAGCCGCAGCCAGGGCAGGGTGGCCAGCAGTTGTGCCCCCAGCAGCAGTGCCAGCACGTCCAGCCCCAGCACATCCATCAGCCCCAGCAGCGGCGCCAGTTCCGGGTTGCAGGCCAGCAGCACCACCAGGGCGGCGCCCAGCAGGGCAAGCGTGCGGCGCACGGCGGGTGTGCTGAGCCAGCGCAGCAGGGCAGTCATCAGGCATCCTTGCGAAGAGGGGGCGTGTGCTACGCAGTCTTGGTGCGGCAGGGGCGTACTTCAAGTACGCTGAACAGGTTCAGCATACTTTGCCGAATCCGGTCCCCGGCGCCCGCAAACGGGGTGCCCTGCGCGCGGTGCGACAACGTGTCGCAGCGATATCCGGCCGATTCCTGCGCTGAATCATTGTCAATGCCTTTCTTAAATGATGCGTGACGGCCTAAAATTGAAAGGCTGACTCGACCCCACCTCACTGCCTGTCTCAACCACAGGCGGGACCGGCTTTTGCCGGAGCGGGCAGGACGGGGAACGGCATTCCCTCGCAATTGGATCGACCGATGATTCCGTTGAAAACCCTTGGGCGCTGGTTGCGCCCGGGCCTGCTGCTCGCACTGCTGGTGATGCTCACCGGCTGCGATGCCGTGGCCATCCTCAGTCCGAAGGGCCAGATTGGCCAGGACGAGAAGACCCTGCTGATCACGGCTGTCGTGCTCATGCTGCTGGTCGTCGTCCCGGTCATCGTCATGACCCTGACCTTCGCGTGGAAGTACCGCGCTTCCAACACCAAGGCCCGTTACGAGCCGAAGTGGTCGCATTCCACGGCGATCGAGGTGGTGGTGTGGTCGATCCCCTGCATGATCGTGCTGGTGCTGGCGGTCCTGACCTGGCGTTCGTCGCACGCACTGGACCCGTACAAGCCGCTGGAATCGGACGTCAAGCCGGTCACCATCGAGGCGATCTCGCTGGACTGGAAGTGGCTGTTCATCTATCCGGAAGAGAAGGTTGCGGTCGTCAACGAGATCAAGTTCCCGGTGAACACCCCGCTGAACTTCAAGATCACGTCGGACACGGTGATGAATGCGTTCTTCATTCCGCACCTGGGCAGCATGATCTATTCGATGGCGGCGATGGAAACCAAGCTGCACCTGATCGCCAACGAAACCGGTGAATTCCCGGGCATGTCCTCGCACTACAGCGGCGCGGGCTTCGCCAAGATGCACTTCACCGCCTATTCGGTGACCGATGCCGAGTACCGCCAGTGGCTGGACCAGGTGCGTGCCGGCACGCAGACCCTGGACAAGACCAGCTTCAAGGCCCTGGGTGATGCGAAGAATTCCGAGTGGTACCCGGTCACCTACTTCGGCAAGACCGAAGAAGGCCTGTTCGACTGGGTCATTGCCAAGCACATGGGCGACAACCAGCACTACGGCATGAAGCATTCGCATGCCGGTGCGGCCGCCGCCGATGCTGCCAGCCATGAAGCGCACGAGGGGCACACCCCCAGTGACGCGCATGATTCCAAGGAATCGGGTGAAAACCTGGATGCCACCGAACACGAACACGCAGGCCATGCCGGCCACGCGGGTTCGGGAGAATGAACATGTTGGGAAAACTCTCTCTTGAGTCGATCCCCCACGATCCGATCGTCCTGACGACGTTGATCGGTGCAGTGCTGGGTGGTCTGGGCGTGATGGCCCTGATCACCAAGTTCAAGCTGTGGGGTTACCTGTGGAAGGAGTGGTTCACCTCGGTGGACCACAAGAAGATCGGCGTGATGTACCTGATCGTCGCCTTCGTCATGCTGCTGCGCGGCTTCTCCGACGCCATCATGATGCGTACCCAGCAGGCGCTGGCAGTGGGCGGTTCGGAAGGCTACCTGCCGCCGCACCACTACGATCAGATCTTCACCGCCCACGGCGTGATCATGATCTTCTTCGTGGCCATGCCGCTGATCACCGGCCTGATGAACCTGGCCGTGCCGCTGCAGATCGGTGCGCGCGACGTCGCGTTCCCGTTCGTGAACTCGCTCAGCTTCTGGCTGTTCGTGGCCGGTGCGGTGCTGATCATGCTGTCGCTGTGGATCGGTGAATTCGCCGCCACCGGCTGGCTGGCGTTCCCGCCATTGTCGGGCATCGAATACAGTCCAAGCGTCGGCATGGACTACTACATCTGGGGTCTACAGGTCGCAGGCCTGGGTACCACGCTGAGCGGTATCAACTTCTTCATTACCATCCTGAAGATGCGTACCCCCAGCATGAAGCTGATGCAGATGCCGGTGTTCACCTGGACGGCGCTGGTCACCAACGTGCTGATCGTCGCCGCCTTCCCGGTGCTGACCATCACCCTGGTGCTGCTGACCCTGGACCGTTACCTGGGTACGCACTTCTTCACCAATGATGGTGGCGGCAACGCCATGCTGTACATCAACCTGATCTGGATCTGGGGCCACCCGGAAGTCTATATCCTGGTGCTGCCGGCCTTCGGCGTGTTCTCCGAAGTGATCGCGACCTTCTCGCGCAAGGCGCTGTTCGGCTACAAGGGCATGGTCTACGCCACCGCCTGCATCGGCGTGCTGTCGTTCATCGTGTGGCTGCACCACTTCTTCACCATGGGTTCGGGTGCCAACGTCAATGCCTTCTTCGGCATCACGACGATGATCATCTCGATTCCGACCGGCGTGAAGATCTTCAACTGGCTGTTCACCATGTTCCGCGGTCGCGTGCAGTTCACCACGCCCGTGCTGTGGACCATCGGCTTCATGGTCACCTTCACCATCGGCGGCATGACCGGCGTGATGCTGGCGATCCCGGCCATCGACTTCGTGCTGCACAACAGCCTGTTCCTGATCGCCCACTTCCACAACGTCATCATCGGCGGCGTGGTGTTCGGCATGTTCGCTGGTATCACCTACTGGTGGCCGAAGATGTTCGGCTTCCGCCTGAACGAGTTCTGGGGCAAGTGCGCCTTCTGGTGCTGGTTCATCGGCTTCTATGTGACCTTCATGCCGATGTACGTGCTGGGCTTCATGGGCATGACCCGTCGCCTGCAGAGCACCGTGAACCCGGCCTACGAGCCGCTGCTGCTGGTGGCTGCCGCAGGTGCCTTCATCGTGGGTGCCGGCATTCTGTGCCAGATCATCCAGGTGGCCGTGTCGATCCGCGACCGCAAGAAGACCGCCGACCTGACCGGCGACCCGTGGGATGCCCGTACGCTGGAGTGGGAAACCTCTTCGCCGCCGGCCTTCTACAACTTCGGCAGCCTGCCGGAAGTCACCGAGCTGGACGATTTCTGGGAGCGCAAGCAGCGTGGTGAAGCCTGGCCGAAGCCGGCCAAGTACACCGACATCCACATGCCGCGCAACACCGGCACGGGTGTGGTGATCGGCGCCTTCAGTCTGGTGTTTGGCTTTGCGATGATCTGGCACATCTGGTGGCTGGCCATCGTCGGCTTCGTCGGCATGATCGCCACGTTCATCTACCGCACCTTCGACCAGGACGTGGACTACTGGGTCCCGGCCGCCGAGGTGGAACGCATCGAGAACGAACACCGCAAGCACCTGGAAGCCCAGGGCCTGGTGAAGTCGGAGCTGAAGGCATGAGCACCAATACCTCGACCCTGAGCCACGGGCACGCCGCGCATGCGGCGGCCCATGGCCATGACGACCACGAGCACCACGACACCGGCGGCAACACCGTCTTCGGTTTCTGGGTGTACCTGATGAGCGACTGCCTCATCTTCGCCTCGCTGTTTGCCACCTACGTGGTGCTGGTGGGCGGAAATGATGGCGGCCCGACCCCGAAGGATCTGTTCGAGCTGCCGTTCGTGGCGTGGGAAACCGCGCTGCTGCTGACCTCGTCGCTGACCTTCGGCCTGGGCATGATTGCCATGCACCGCAAGCAGGTGGGCCAGATGTACCTGTGGCTGGCCATCACCTGGCTGCTGGGCTTCGGCTTCATGTGCATGGAAGTGTGGGAGTTCAACCACCTGATCCACCAGGGCTACGGCCCTGACCGCAGTGCCTTCCTGTCGGCGTTCTTCGCCCTGGTCGGTACCCACGGTCTGCACGTGAGCGCCGGCCTGCTGTGGCTGGCGGTGATGTTCGTGCAGCTGAAGAAGTACGGCCTGACCCCGACCAACAAGACCCGCATGGCGTGCCTGAGCCTGTTCTGGCACTTCCTGGACCTGATCTGGATCGGCGTGTTCTCCGTCGTCTACCTCAATGGAGCGCTGTAATGGCACATGACAACCATGCACACGACCACGGCACCGGCGGCGAAAGCCACGGCAGCGTGAAGTCGTACCTGATCGGCTTCGTGCTGGCGGTGGTGCTGACCGTCATCCCGTTCTGGGTGGTGATGTCGGGCGACTTCTCGCGCACCGTAAGCGGTGTGGTGATCGCGGTTTCCGCGGTGCTGCAGATGCTGGTGCACCTGGTGTTCTTCCTGCACCTGGACCGTTCTTCGGAAAGCCGTTGGAACGTCAACGCTGCTGCCTTCACCGTGGTGGTGATCGGCATCATCGTGGCCGGTACCCTGTGGGTCATGCACAACATGAACGTGCACATGATGCACTGACGTCTTCGCGACGTTGCCACACACGAAAAGGCCGCCCTTCGGGGCGGCCTTTTTCGTTGGCGGGGTGGGGCGGGCGGGGGGGGCCCGCCCCCGGCGCTCGTGCGCTCGTGGATAGGTAGCGCCGGGCCATGCCCGGCGGGTAGATCCACGCCATGCGTAGATGGCCGCGCGCGCGATGCAGATGGGGTCAGAGCCCTTGCCTGTGGCAAGGGATCCGACCCCGCCGGCCCCACCGCCGGGCATGGCCCGGCGCTACCGCCGCGCGCTTCAACCCACCTTGCGCAGGAACTCGTCGGCGGCCATCGGCCTGCCCAGGTGGTAGCCCTGCAGCTGGTCGCAGCCCAGCCCGCTCAGGTAATCCTGCTGTTCCTTGGTCTCCACGCCCTCGGCCACCACCTGCAGCTGCAGCGAACGGCCCAGCGCCACGATCGACGACTCGATCGCCGCGTCCTCGGCGTTCTGTTCCAGCTCGCGTACGAATGCGCGATCGATCTTCAGTTCGGTGGCCGGCATGCGCTTCAGGTACAGCAGGCTGGAATAGCCGGTGCCAAAATCATCAATGGCGATATGCACGCCCATTGCTGTCAGATCGTTCAGGATCACCAGGCTGGCTTCCACGTCCTTCATCGCCGTGGTCTCGGTGATTTCCAGCGTCAGCCGCTCCGGCGCAATGCCATGCCGCTGCAGCGCAGCGCGCACGCTGTCCAGTAGCGCGGGCGAAGAGAACTGCAGCGGCGACAGGTTCACCGCCATGGTCCATTCGTGCTGGCCGGCATCGTGCCAGGCGCGCAGCTGAGCGCAGGCCTGGTCCAGCACCCAATCGCCAATGGGCAGGATCAATCCGCTGCGCTCGGCAATGGGAATGAACACGTCCGGGCTGAGCATGCCCAGTTCCGGGTGCTGCCAGCGCAGCAGCGCTTCGGCGCCCACCGCCGGGGTGCCGGCGGCCACGAACTTGGGCTGGTAGTGCAGCAGCAGTTCGCCGCGTTCGGTGGCGCGGCGCAGGTCCTGCAGCAGGCGCAGCTGGCGGTTCGCGCTCACCTGCATGGACGGGGTAAAGAAGGTGTAGCCGTTCCGCCCGCCTTCCTTCGTGTGGTACATGGCCGCGTCGGCATGGGCCATCAGCTCGCGTTCGCTGGTGGCATCGTCCGGGTACAACGCAATGCCCAGGCTGGCGCTGACCTGCAGTTCGGCCGCATCGATCAGGAACGGTTCGGCCACCGCCGCAATGATGCGCTCGGCCACCACCACCGCGTCGTCGGGTTCTTCGATGGCCAGCACGATCACGAACTCATCGCCGCCCAGGCGGGCGAAGGTGTCCTGCGGGCGCAGCAGCGCGCTGACCCGCTGGCTCATCTTCACCAGCAGGCGGTCGCCCAGTTGGTGCCCGTAGGCATCGTTCACCGCCTTGAAGCCGTCCAGATCGCAGAACATGACCGCCAGCGCATGGCCGCGACGGCGCGCCTTTTCGATCGACTGCTCGATGCGGTCCTGCAGCAGCATGCGGTTGGGCAGCTGGGTAAGCGGGTCATGCAGGGCGGCCTGCAGCAGCTTGTCGTTGGCCTTTTCCAGCGATTCGGCCAGCAGGCCGGTGCGCACGCGCATCTGCCGGTCGAACAGCGAGGCCACCAGCGCAATGCCGATCACGCCCAAGGTGGTGACGATCACCAACACCGCCAGCCAGTGCGATTCAATGCCGCCGTCGATTACCGCGCCGCAGATGCTGCCGGCCGGGAAGCTGGCGGCGGCCATGCCGGTGTAGTGCATGCCGACGATGGCCAGGCCCATCACCGCCGAAGCTGCCACGCGCAGCGGCAGGGTGCGCTGGTCTTCGCGGCGCAGGCGGAAGGCGATCCAAAGCGCGGCGGTGCAGGCGCCGATGGCCACGGCGATGGACAGCGCGAACCACAGCGGGTCGTAGTCGATACCCGGCTGCATGCGCATGGCGCCCATGCCCAGGTAATGCATGGTGGCTACGCCCAGGCCCATCAGGGTGCCACCGGCCAGCAGGCGCCGGCGCGGCAGTTCCGGGCGCGAGACCAGCCACAGTGCATACGCCGACGCGGCAATGGACACTGCCAGCGAGTACAGGGTAATGCCCAGGTCGAAGCCGATCGGGATCGGCAGCTTGAAGGCCAGCATGCCGATGAAGTGCATGGACCAGATGCCCAGGCCCATGGCCGACGCACCGCCGATCAGCCACCAGCGGGCCACCCGGCCCTGTGCGGTGGCCAGGCGGCCGGCCATGTCCAGGGCGGTGTACGAAGCGAGAATGGCCACCAACAGCGAGAAAGCAACCAGGCTCTGGCTGTAAGTGCCAGTCATTGCGGGTCCTTCAGGGAAAGCGGGGAGGGCAGGCATGAAGCCGCGAACTATAGCGGCGGCAGGGGGCTGAACCTTAGTAGTCAAAAAGTGTGATGTTAATCTCGTATTTGAAGATGTGTAGGCGGGATGCGCCGGGCGGCCTGTCGCAGCGCCTGCGACCGCGCTCGGCTATCCTCCTTCACCGTTCACCACGCAGGATTACCGATGGCCAAGGCCCGCACCGCTTACGTCTGCAACGAATGCGGCGCCGATTCCAGCAAATGGCAGGGGCAGTGCCCGGAATGCGGGGCGTGGAACTCGATGTCGGAAATCGTGCTGGAAAGCGCCGCAGCGGCGAAGGCCCCCGCAGCCCGACGCAATGGCTGGGTGGGCAAGATCGATCCGCCGAAGATCACCGCGCTGAAGGACGTGCAGCAGACCGAGCACCGCCGGGTGAGCACTGGCATTGGCGAATTCGACCGCGTGCTGGGCGGTGGCCTGGTGGAGGGCGCGGTGGTGCTGGTCGGCGGTGACCCGGGCATCGGCAAGTCGACCCTGCTGCTGCAGGCGGTGGCGAAGATGGCCGCCGAACTGCCGGTGCTGTACGTGACCGGCGAGGAGTCGCTGGCCCAGGTGGCCGGTCGCGCGCACCGGCTGGAGCTGCCGCTGGATGGCGTGAATGCCTTGGCCGAGACGGGCGTCGAGTCGATCATGCAGCACGCCAGCAAGGC
Organism: Stenotrophomonas sp. S49; assembly: GCF_016624905.1. Classification (NCBI taxonomy): domain Bacteria; kingdom Pseudomonadati; phylum Pseudomonadota; class Gammaproteobacteria; order Lysobacterales; family Lysobacteraceae; genus Stenotrophomonas; species Stenotrophomonas sp. S49. The sequence goes on from NZ_JACVUD010000062.1 coordinate 19,890, forward strand.
CGGCCCGCGCCTGATCGTGGCCGATTCGGTGCAGACCCTGTGGACCGAAACCCTGACCGCCGCACCGGGGTCGGTCAGCCAGGTGCGCGAAAGCGCGGCACGGCTGGTGCGCTTTGCCAAGGAAACCGGTACCGCCGTGTTCCTGGTCGGCCACGTGACCAAGGAAGGCGGCATTGCCGGCCCGCGCGTGTTGGAACATATGGTCGATGCGGTGTTGTACTTCGAAGGCGAGAGCGGCAGTCGCTTCCGCCTGCTGCGTGCGTTCAAGAACCGCTTCGGCGCGGTGAACGAGCTGGGCGTGTTCGCCATGGGCGACAAGGGCCTGAAGGAAGTGTCCAACCCGTCGGCCATCTTCCTGTCCGGCAGCAGCGCGCACCAGCCGGGCAGCTGCGTGATGGTCACCCGCGAGGGCACCCGCCCGCTGCTGGTGGAAGTGCAGGCGCTGGTGGATGCCTCGCCGCTGTCCAACCCGCGCCGCGTGGCCGTGGGCCTGGAGCAGAACCGCCTGGCCATGCTGCTGGCGGTGCTGCACCGCCATGGCGGGGTGCTGGTGGGCGACCAGGACGTGTTCGTGAACGTTGTCGGTGGCATTCGCGTGCAGGAAACCGCCGCCGACCTGCCGGTGCTGCTGGCGGTGCTGTCGTCCCTGCAGGACCGGCCGCTGGCGGAAAAGACCATTGCCTTCGGCGAAGTAGGGCTGTCCGGTGAGATCCGCCCGGTGCCCAACGGCGAAGACCGCCTGCGCGAAGCGGCCACCCATGGTTTCAAGCGCGCCATCGTGCCCAAGGCCAACGCGCCGAAGGGCGGCAGCGTGAAGGGCATGGAAGTTATCGCCGTGGAGCGGCTGTCCGAGGCGATTGACGCCGCGTGACATCCGTGCGGTAGAGCCGAGCCCATGCTCGGCTGCCTTTTGTAGAGTCGAGCTTGCTCGACTGCTTTTCGCGTCGAGGCAAGAGCAGTCGAGCAAGCTCGACTCTACCTGGGGCTGGGGAGCAGTCGAGCATGGCTCGACTCTACAAAGCGCTGCACGCCTCCGATACAGCAACGGTCAGCGTGCCTGTGCTAGTTTCCCCGGCTCGACGATGGCGCCCCGTGGCGCCTTGTGTGGCAAGGAGTAACCGATTACATGCAGGACCCGACGCTGACCACCCCCGCCGCCGAAATCCGCCGGGCCGGGGTCGATCTCAATGGACTGATGACGGTGCTGGGCAAGCACCTGTATTCCACCCCGATGGTGGCGCTGCGCGAGCTGGTGCAGAACGCGCACGATTCCATCATCCGCCGCCGCATTGAACAGACCGGTGGCGATCTGCCCTCGCGCATTGATGTGCAGGTCGATGCCGCCGCCGGCGTGCTGCGCATCGTCGATACCGGCGCCGGCCTGACCCGCCAGGAAATCCACGATTACCTGGCCACGGTGGGCGTGGGCTACACCCGCGGCCTGCGCCAGGGCGGCGATGACCAGGACGGCCTGATCGGCATGTTCGGCCTGGGCTTCCTGTCGGCCTTTGTGCTGGCGCGGCGGGTGAGTGTGCGCACCACCTCGTACCAGACGCCGGACCTGGGCCACCTGTATGTGTCCAGCAACGCCGAGCAGTACACGGTGAGCGAAGTGCCGGCGCGTGCGGTCGGCACCGAAGTGGAGCTGGAACTGCACCCGGACTTCCTGCCGCTGGCCAACGAGGCGCGGCTGTACGAAGTGCTGGGCCGCTACTGCGCGCTGCTGTCCGAACCGATCTTCATTGGCGCCGCGACTGAAGCGCTGAACCCCGAGCCGCCGCCGTGGCGCGCGCAGGCCGCTGTGGCGCTGCACCCGGTGCAGGCGCGGCGCCAGGCGCTGCAGTTCGCCGCACGCTTCGAACACGACTTCGAACCCATCGTGACCGTGCCGCTGCGCGCCGATGCGGAAAGTGACGCCACTGGCCTGCTATGGGTGCAGGATGGCGCCACCTATGGCACCAGCGACAACCGCAACCTGTCGGTGTTCGTGCGCGGCATGCTGCTGGACGACGATGCGCGCGACCTGCTGCCGCCGTGGGCCGGTTTCATCGGCGGGGTGATCGAATCGTCGCGGCTCACCCCCACCGCCAGCCGCGAGGACCTGCAGCGCGACGACCATTACCGCGCCGTGCAGCACGCGCTTCTGGAAGCGCTGATCGACGGCCTGGCCGACGTGGCGCGGCAGCAGCCGGAAGCCTGGCGCCGCGTGCTCAGCCGCCACAACGAGGCCCTGCTGGGCGCCGCGCTGTGCGACGACCGTCTGTTCGACCTGCTGCTGGAACACGTGCGCGTGCCCACCTCGCAGGGTGACCTGCCGGCCAGCGCGCTTCCGGCGCGTGGCGCCGTGCACGTGATCCTGAACAACGGCGGCGGCTTCGAGGAAATGCTGTTCCGTGCCATGGGCGTGCCGGTGGCGCACGGGCACCGCTATGCCGTGGTGCCGTTCCTGCGCCGCTGGACCCAGGCCAAGGGCCTGCGCCTGGTGGAGCTGGGTACCGAACAGGGCAACCGCGCGTTGTTCCGCAGCGACGACAGCCTGGACGAGGCGCAGTTGGCCTGGCTGCGCGAGCACCTGGGCGATGGCGAACAGCTGCTGCCGGCGCGCTTCAGCCCCGAAGCGCTGCCGGTGGTGGTGGTGCCCGACCGCGAGGCGGAGCTGAAACAGCGCCTGGAAGACGATGAGAACGACAAGCGCGTGTCGATGGCCGCACTGCGCCTGGCGCGCCAGTTCACCGCGCGCATCGAAGCGCGTGCGCCGTCGCGCTTGTACGTGAATCTGGACAACCCGGCGGTGCAGGCGCTGCTGCAGGCGCAGCGCGCCGGCCATGCGCAGGCGCCCGCCGCAGCACGCCTGCTGCGTTCGCTGAAGATCATCGTGTCCGCGCAGGGGCGGCCGCTGGCGCGCGATGCCAGCGCAGCCACGCCCGATCTGAACGCTGCCTTCGCCGATATTGCCGGTGCCCTGCAGCAGATGCTGCGCTGAGTACCGCTCACTTTCTTATCCAGCCTTCGCTAGACAGGAGACTTGCACATCATGGAAATCTGGAACTGGGTTGAAAAACTGCAGGAAGACCTGCGCCAGGCCGGGCAGGCGCAGAACGCGCACCTGCTGACCCGCCTGGCCGACGAGGTGAGCGAACTGCAGGTGGACCGCGTGGATGCGCTGCTGCCCGAGGCGCGTGCGCTGGGCAAGGCGCTGGACAACCCGTGGGTGGATGTCTACGTGGGCCACTGGGCGCTGCGCAACCGCGTGGGCAACCGCGTGGAAGGCGAGAGCGCGCTGGGCGAGGCGGTGGCGCTGTTCGAGCGCGCCCACCGTGCCGACACCCTGGACTGCCCGCAGTCGATCTGCGTGACCCAGGATCTGGCCGCCTGCTACGGCAACATCGACGGCCCGGGCTGGGTGCCCGAGCGCATTGAAGTGTGCGATGAGACCCTGGCCCGCATCGATCCCAGCTGGGCGTGCTTCCAGTGCCTGAGCTGCGAAAAAGCCGATGCGCTGCTGGACGATGGCCGCGGCCAGGACGCGCTGGATTACCTGCAGGCGCAGGCCGATGCGATCAAGGCGCGCGGCAAGGAAGTGTTCGACAGCTTCCCGGAAATGCAGATCAAGGTGCTGCTGGCCACCGGCCGTGCCGACGAGGCGATGGTGCTGATCGAGCAGCGCGAGGCCGAAGTGGCCGCCGCTGGCGAGTACGAACCGGCCAACTGCACCGTGCCGCGCCGCCTGTCGCGCGCCTGGGCGCTGGCCCAGCTGGGCCGCGACGAAGAAGCGTTGCAGCAGCTGGTGCCGTGGAGCGAGCTGACCCCCAATACCTGGCGCATGTGGGCCAACACGGTGGCGATCCTGTGCCAGCGTGATCCGGCGCGCAACACCTGGGATCTGGGCACGCGCTTCAACACCATCATCGAACACTTCGCCCGCGTCGGTGCCCACCGCCTGGTGATCGAGCTGGCAGCACTGAGCCTGGAACTGGCCCTGCAGCGCGGCGCGCGCTGGGTGGCGCAGCGCCAGCTCGGCCTGGCCCGCACGCACCTGGCACAGCTGCGCCAGGACCGCGGTGCCGGCGCGCTGGTGGCCGGCCTGGCTGCGCGCATCGACGCACTGCCTGACGTTGAACCGCTGCCGGTGCCGGCCGTCGAACTGCTGGCCTGGCTGGAAGCGCGCGGGGAACAGCAGCAGTCGCGCGACCCCGAACGCGAGGCGCAGTGGTTGCTGCAGGGCCATGCGCAGTGCCCCGACGATGAAGCGCTGGCCGAGGTGGCCGCATCGGCGCTGAACGCCTGTGGCGCGCAGGCCGAAGCGCGCGCGTTGCTGTGGGACTTCGTGCGCGCACATGCCCAGGAGGACGGCGCCGCTGCCTACACGCTGATGCGCTGGCTGACCGAGCAGGGCGACGACGATGGCCTGCGCCGCCTGGCCGAGACCTATCGCGGCAGCGTGCCGGTGTTCGCGCACTGGTGCGAGGTGCAGCGCGCACGCCGCGTGTCCGACTGGCCGGCGCTGGAACAGGCCGCGCAGGCGCTGCTGGCGCTGTCGCCGGGCTCGCACGGCGCGCGTGGCACGCTGGCGCGCATGTACATGGAAACGGGCCGCTTCAGCGATGCGCAGGCCTGTTACGCGCAGCTGGTGGAAACGCTGGAGGATCCCAATGCCGCGCACTGGGACCACATGAGCGCGGCCAGTGCTGCGCGCGATTGGGACGCGGTGCGCCGCTCGGCCGCGGCCATCGGCATGGAGCTGTCCAGCCAGGACGGCGTGGTCGAAGAGCCGTGGGGCTGGGTGATCATCCGCAGCCTGGAGCAGGGCGAGCCGATGGAGTACTACGCGCGCCGCACCGGCCCGGTGACCGCGCGCATCGTCGAGAACGCACCGGCCAACCGTGCCCAGCAGGTGGGCGACTGGGTGGTGTTCGATGCCGCGCTGGTGCATCCGGCGCCGGAAGAGGAAGAACAGCGCCAGCACTTCATTCCCACCTATGCGCAGGTGCATGTGCTGGAACGCGGTGGCTTCGAGCGCAGCTGGCTGATCGACGGCGCGCACCCGGGCGAAGAGGCCTGGAATGCGTTCACGGAAGGTGCCGAAGCGCAGGGCTGGCAGGTGTGGGCGCACAGCCGCCCGGATTACACCGTGACCGACCCGGATGCGGATGAGGGCACGCTGCCGGGCCTGCTGTTCACCGTGGCCCAGCCGCAGGGGCATGCGCCGCTTGCGCTGCATCGTTACCTGCAGCAGTCCACCGCCAACTGGTCGCACCCGCAGTGCTGGCTGCGCCTGGCTGAAGCCTGCAACCAGGACCGGCAGCCGCACCTGGATGTGATCGAGCGGTACGGCCTGTAATCTCCACCGCGCTGCGCACTCGCCGGGCATGGCCCGGCGCTACCGGTCCCCGGGGGGGGGGGGGGGGGGGGGGGGGGGGGGGGGGGTGGGTGGGGCGGG
>NZ_JACVUD010000063.1:0-25326 GCF_016624905.1 Stenotrophomonas sp. S49
CCCCCGCCCCCCCCCGCCGGCGCGCCCCCCCCCCCCCCCCCCCCCCCCCCCCCCACTGCTCTTCCATGTCAGTCGAGCAAGCTCGACTCTACGGGGGGCTGGTTCATCGTTGTTCAACTGGCTCCGGGCCGAAATGCTTCAGCCCCAGCCGCGCCAGGTCTTCCGGCCGCTCGAAATAGGCTTCGTCGAAGGCGTGCAGGGCGGCCTGCTCGTCCTCGGTCATCGCGCCGTACAGGTCGTGCAGCTGTTTGATCGCCGGGTCGTCCTCCAGCCGGTCCAGCAGCCCGCGCATGCCGGCCAGGATCGCGTGGGTCTGCACCGCGCCCATCGCCTGCAGCGCACGCAGCGCCAGCTGGCAGGTCGGGTCGCCCCAGTTGCACAGGAACTGCATGAAGCCGCCGTTGTTGATGTCCGCTTCCATGCGCCACAGCGCCACCAGCTGCTGGTCTTCATCCGACAGTGCATCCAGCTTCCACGCCGCTGCCTTCAGTCGCGCCAGCGCCGCCTCGTAGCGGTCGTCCCAGACCTGGTTGGGAATATCGACCACGCCGTCCTCGCGCGGCGGCAGCAACGCGGGCCAGTTCACGCCCAGGCCGTTGGCGGTGGCAACCCAGTGCGCGCGCTGTTCGGCCGTGGCTTCGAACAGCGCGGGCGCCCAGCGCAGTGGCTGGCGGGTGCGGCGGCCATCGGCCAGGGTCAGCAGGATGAAGTCGTCGTTGAAGGCGACGTCGGTTACGCGCAGCGAAGCGAATGCATCAGTCATGCTGTGCAGGATAGCGGCGCCGTCGGCGTACCCGGAAACTTCAAAACACCCCAACACTTTTGAAGTTTAGTTGCATAAACTTCAAAAGCGTGGGAGGCTTTTGAAGGATAGGGGTGATCCCAGCGGAGATTTCCGATGCGTCGCGCAGACATTGCAGGGCCGTTGCAGGCCTACCTCGTTCCCGTGGAAGGTCGGCCCAATCTGCTGGCCATGACGCCTCCTCCGACGCCTCGTCGGTTGCCTGAAGGGCATACGGGCTCGCGGCAGCGCCTCATCGCTGCAAATGCGTCGCTGGACCGTCTGGATCAGGCGATGCGGCAATGGCCAGCCCCTGACATGGTGACCCGGACGCTCGCGCGACGCGAAGCCGTCCAGAGCTCCCAGATCGAGGGCACCCAGACCAACCTGGACGAACTGCTGGTGTTTGAGGCCACGCTCGGCCTGGATGGTCTGCCTGCCGATGTCGTGGTGACCGAGCGCTACGTGCAGGCACTGCAAGAGGGCCTTGATGCCGTGCGTGCCAGCGGTCGCGAGGCGCTCGATCTCGACCTGGTCAATCAGCTCCACGCGGTGTTGATGCAGGATGCCCCGGACGATTTTCCCAAGGGACGGTACCGCCAGGAGCAGGCCACCATCGGTCCGCTGGGGGGACGACCCGAGGATGCCCGTTTCGTTCCTTCGCCGCCCGACCTCATCGACGCGGCGATGCGTGAACTCGAGCGCGCCATGTTGAAGTACGAGCCCGCCGAGGAGGAGCAGTTCGAACTCAACATCATCGCGCAGCTCGCGATTGCCCACGCCCAGTTTGAAACCATCCATCCCTACAAGGACGGCAATGGACGTACGGGAAGGCTGCTGCTGCCGTTGATCCTCGCCGCCGAAGGCCATCCGCCGCTCTATCTGTCAGGCGCCTTGTTGCGCAACAAAAGCGCCTACTACGACGCGCTCAACCAGGTGCAGATTCGCGGTGAGTGGGGGCCATGGATGGATATGCTGAGCCAGGCCGTGGTCGAGTCTGCGCACGACGCGATTTCCATCGCCGATGACATGTCCCGGCTCACCGCAGCGTGGGAGATTGAACTCCAAGGCTATCGTCGCGACTCGGTGGCGCGCAGGCTTCCGCCGTTGCTGATCGGCCACCCGGTGGTGACGGCAGGCCAGGTGGCTGCCTTGTTGGGGGTGTCTGATCGCTCAGCCCTGACAGGGATCTACGCGCTTGAGGCAGAAGGCATCCTCGTCCTCGGCAGTGATCGTCGCTGGGGGCGCACCTATCACGCGCACGCGGTCCTGCAACGACTCAATCAATTGCCAACGGCACTTCCTGATCGCCTGCGCTGAGCCCTCGCCTCACACATCCCCACCGTCCGCCCAGCCCTCACCGGTGCCCGCCTGGAACACGCGGTCGTCGGCCTGCACATCACCCGCCGGCAGGTGGGCCTGGTCGGCCAGTGCGGCGTAGATCGGGGTGAAGTCGGGCGAGGTCGCCTGCATCAACTGTTCGAAACTGTCGATGACGAAGTAGGTCTTCTGGAACGTGTCGATGCGGTAGCGGGTGCGCATGATCCGCTGCAGGTCGAAGCCGATGCGGTTGGGCGCGGCCGATTCCAGTGAGTACAGCGATTCGCCCTTGGACGACACGATGCCGGCGCCGTAGATGCGCAGGCCCTCGGGCGTGTCGATCAGGCCGAACTCCACGGTGTACCAGTACAGCCGGGTGAGGTTCTGCAGCGCGTCGGGGCCGATCGCGTGGGCCTTCACGCCGCCCCGGCCGTAGGCTTCCATGTAGTCGGCGAACACCGGGTTCATCAGCAGCGGCACATGGCCGAACAGGTCGTGGAACAGGTCCGGTTCGGCGATGTAGTCGATCTGGTCCGGGCGGCGGATCCACCAGGTGACCGGGAAACGGCGGTTGGCCAGGTGGTCGAAGAAATCCAGTTCCGGCAGCAGGCCTTCCACGCCCACCAGCGTCCAGCCGGTGGCCGCGCCCAGCACTTCGTTCAACTGGTCGAAGCGCGGAATCATGTGCGCGCTCATGCCCATCTCGTCCTGTGCGTCCAGGAATTCCTGGCAGGCGCGGCCGACCAGCAGCTCGCGCTGGCGCTGGTACAGCGTGCTCCAGGTGGCGTGGTCGTCGGCGCTGTAGGTTTCCCACGGCTGCTCGACCAGCGCGGTGGTGTACACCGGCACGTAGCCCTTGTCGGTCTGCTGGTGTTCGACGCGGCGGGGCTGGGCGAGGTCCATGGGGCACTCCTTGATGGGATACCGGTGATGCTAGGGCAGGGCGCGCGCAACAGGGTTGCAAAAGTTGCGCCGAATAGGCCTTGTGGCGCAATATCCTTGCGTACTCACCGTGTTGCGGGGCAGCAATGGCCGGAGAAGTCCAGTTCGATCGCACGGATATACGCCTGTTGGCCGAGATCCAGCGTGATGGTCGCGCCACCAACGCCGAGCTTGCGGCGCGGGTGAACCTGTCCCCGTCTGCCTGCCTGCGCCGCCTGCAGCGGCTGGAAAGCGAGGGCGTGATCGTGGGCTATGGCGCACGGCTGGAGCCACGCCAGCTGCGCCTGGGCCTGCAGGCCTTCGTGCGGGTGCAGCTGGAAAAGCACGACCAGGGCGCCATCGGCCATTTCGTGGACAGCGTGCAGGGCTGGGATGAAGTGGTGGCCTGCCATGCCCTGACCGGTGACATGGACTACCTGCTGCACGTCTACGTGCGCGACCTGGAACATTTCTCGCGCTTCCTGCTGGACAAGCTGCTGAACGCCGGCGGCGTGGCCGATGCCAATTCCAGCTTCGTGCTGCGCACGGTCAAGGGGTTCCAGGCACTGCCGCTGTCGCAGCTGGAGTGAACGGCCGCTGCGATTTGACGGCGCCGGGCGGGTAGCCGAGCATCACCGCCCTGCGCCCGCCGCAGCGTTCCTTTCCGGTAACAGGCATGTCCGATATCCAGCCCCCGGTGCTTGCCACCACCTTCCTGCCGCTGCAGCGCAAATCGCTGGCGCGCTTCATCGCCCACGGCACGCCGCCGCAGACCGCGCTGGAACAGGCCGGGCTGATGGCCGCGCAGCTGTGCCGCACACGCCTGCACGCACCGGCGGAGATCGAGCGGCTGCTGCACGATGCCTGCACGCTGTTCGCCGCCGACGGTGCCGCCGCAGCCGCGCAGCTGGCGGGGCAGGGCGGCGGCGCGCAGCCGGAACTGGATGCCTGGCTGTCCGCACTGGCCGCGCACGGTGTGTTGCTGGCCCCGGCGGAGATCCTGCAGGACTTCATCGTGCAGTCGCCCCGCGCCTATCCGGGCCTGGCCCTGCAACAGGCCTGCCAGCAGACGCTGGCCGAGCATGCCATCCGCTTTCCTGCCACCTTCGCCAGCGATGTCGATGATGACAATGCTGCACAGGACGAGGCCGACGCCGAAGACGCGCGCGCGGTCGAACACCACGGCCTGTACACCAGCGAGCAGGCGCGCGTGCTGCGTGCCATCGCGGCCAATCCCGATGAATTGATCGATCTGGACGGCTACGCCGGTACCGGCAAGGGCCATCTGGTGCTGGCCCTGATGGATGCGCGCCCTGGCCGCTACACCTACGTGGCGCCGTCACGCGCGCAGGTGGAAGCGTTCCGCAGTCGCGTGCCGGGCAGTACCGCAGCGCGCCTGATGACCCAGATCGAATTCGCCAACCGCCTGGCCCAGCACGCCGCGCGCAGTGGCCTGAGCAACGGCTTCGTGGCCAGCTATCGGCGCAGTACGCGCACCCCGCGCGAGATTGCCGGGCGCATCGGCCTGCAGGGTATCGGCGCGCGTACGCCGGAACAGGTGCTGATGACGGCCTTCGAGGCGATCAACCGCTGGTGTGCCTCGGCGGCGCCGCGCATGGCCTTCCAGCATTTCGACCGCTCCGTGCCGGCGGCCATGCTCGACGTGGGGCCCTATCTGCAGGCGGCCGAATATGTCTGGCGCTGCATGTTCGACGCCGAGCTGCAGCGTGGCACGTTGCTGAGCCTGAGCCCGCTGCACATCGGCAAGTGGCTGGCCCTGCGCGGGGTGCGTCCACCGTTGGAGCTGGGCATGCTGCTGATCGACGAGGCACACGATCTCAGCCCGTCGTGGAAGCAGCTGCTGTCCACCCACGCGCCGGGCGTGGTCAGCCTGGGCGACCCGCACCAGTGCCTGACCGGCACCGTGCCGCGCTGGGCTGCATCGAAGGTGCTGGAAATGCACCAGTCGGTGCGGCAGGGCAACCAGGTGGACGACCTGGTGAACCAGACCCTGGCGCTGGACGGGCTGGGTCAGGACAGCGGGCCCTTCGTCGGCGCCACCGACCGTGCCACCGGCGTGCTGCAGTACCGCGACTGGACACAGGTGCCGATCGCCGGCCTGCGCATCCACGGCAGCGCGGCCCCTCTGGCCCAGGATGCGGCCCAGCTGCAGCTGCGTGGCCTCAGCCCCTACCTGCACCCGGCGTCACTGCGCGCGCTGCGCACCCAACTGCAGCGCCCCCTGGACGCCTGGCGTCGGCGCGGCGACAACGGGTCCAGCCAGGAGTGGCAGCGCGTGCTGGCGGCCCTGGCCGACGACGGGCAGGGCGCACTGGTGGAACTGCTGGCATCCAACGAACAGGTGCAGGCACTGCTGCAGGTGCTGGACGCGCAGGAAGCGGCCAGTGATGGCGGCGTGGTGCTGTGCCTGGCCGAACATGCGAAGAACCTGCAGTTCGACGTGGTTGCACTGTCGCCCAGCTGCTTCAGTGCAGGGCAGGGCAGTCGCATCTGGCACAACCCGGTGCGCGCGGCCTATCTGGCCATGACCCGCGCGCGGCGCCAGCTGCATGTGCCTGCCGATGGCATGGAACACCTGCAGCACACGGCCGCTCTGCAGGAACAGGCCCGGCAGGCGCGCAAGCGCGAGCGGCAGCACGCCAGCGGCTACCGGCCCATGCGCTGATTCCTGCGCGGATGGGCCACTGGTACGGTGGTCCGCGCCGTGACCGGGGCCGCACAACCGGGCAATGACCACGCCGCACCTTCATGGCGCGACGTATGCTGGGCCGTGTCTTGCCGCAAGGATTGCAATGCATCTGCTGAAGTTGCTCGTGGCTGGCCTGTTGATCACGCTGCTGCTGGGGGCGTGCGCGCAGGCTGAAACGCCGCGCAATATGTCGCCGACGCAGACCAACGAGGAAGGCTGCACGGGCAAGCGCAGCCTGGGTCCGCAGAACGCTTACGCCGATCCTGCTCCCATCAAGCAGGCCTGCGTGGGCCCGTACCTGCTGGAGCTGCCGCAGAACTACTTCAGCAACCAGATGGGCACCGAGCACGATGGCAGCTTCTCGCTGGCGCTGGAATACCCGTCGCTGCAGCCCTTCGAGCCCGGCGAGCGGATGAACCTCACGGTCGATGTATCCATCCGCACGGTAAGTCTCAGTTACATGTACATCGGCCGGGCCGACGTCTGGGACGTGATGCAGCGCAGATACACCCCCCGGTCAGGCCGGAGCGATGATCCGGCGGCATCACTGGAAGGGCGCGTCCAGGGTGACGCGGTCCATGGCTTGGTTCCCTACTACGTAGACATGGACAACGTGCGTGCTTACCACCGCGCGAGAGGATTGCCCGAAACAGCACCGGTCATGAAGCCGGACTATCACTACGACTGGTACGTATCGCGGGACGACGTGGGACGCGTCGACCAGCTGGTTCGCTGTACACCGCGCGAGATCACCGAGTCGGGCGTGGAGTACCGTGATGGAAAGATGGTGAAGAAGCGCGTTATTGGATTCGCCGAATGCCAGCAGACGTTCGTCATCGAAGAACTGAACACCATCGTTGACATCACGTATCCCCGCGAGGGGCTGCCGCAATGGAAGCAGATCGCAACGCGCGCGCGCGCGTTGCTGATTGACAACATCACGAAGGAGCGCAAGTGAATACTGGAAAGCACGGACTGAGCAGACAGGACTCGATATTCTCGAGGCATACGCAGAGGCGGGCAATCGCGAGTTGTACTTCAATTACCTCGCGCAGAAGCAGGGCAATGATGGCTATGGCCTGCTGGCCCTTGGTGTCGTGCGCAACGACAACAACCCCGGTGCCACGGCGAACAGCTTTGCCGACCGGCAAGCGCGCGCCGATGGGGTGCATTTCAACGAAGGTCAGTGGCAGGAATTCCGCGTCGATCTGATCCGGCGCGATTTCGCGCTGCGCGCAGCGCAGTTCGATGCGGGAAGACCGGAGCTGGCGCTGAATCTGCCAGTGAAGGATGTCCAGAAAGCGCATGATGATGCTTTCAAGGCACGCGGTATCGATCCCTCTGCCTGAACGCCCTACACGCTGCTGATGGCCGCCCGCGCGCATGGCGGCGATCCAGAAGCCGAAGCCGTCTGGACCATGCTGCTGGACAACAACAATCGCGGCCTGGATCGCGCGGCCGAGACAACGAACCTGGTGCTCGGCAAGTACCGGAACCTGATCGACGATCCTGCCAGCTATCTGAAGAACATGGCCGAGGCACGTGGACCGCATGGCCTGCAGCCGGTGTCCAATCTCGACCCGGATCGGATTGCCTACCACGGTGCAATGTACGTGCACGACGATGCCCAGGGACAGTGGCGCCGCGAAGTCTCGGTGCCGGTGAATGCCCCGGTGCTGCCGCTGCCCATCGGTTCGGTGCCCGTGGACAGCGTGCGCGAGACCGATCTGGCCACGCTGCGGTATCTGGACGATGCACGCGATGTGCGCCAGTTGCGCGAGACCCTGCGCGGGCAGTTCCATGCGGACGATGAGAACAAGGATCGGCCGCTCATGGCCAGCCCGTTCGTGCTGAGTGATGCCACCCCGCTGCAGATGCAGCCGGAACGGCAGAGCGCCGGTATCGATCCGCGCGAGCCCGGGCATGCGCGTCACGCGCTCTACCAGCAGTGCGCGGCGGGCGTGCGCGATCTCGAGGCGGGGCTGGGCAAGCCGTGGGATGCGCAGAGCGAGTGCGTCAGCGCCAACCTCACCACGCTGGCGGCCGGTGCCGACCTGCAGCGGGTGGACCACGTGCTGATGGGACGCGGGGCGGCCGCCGGGCAGGAAGGGCCGAACCTGTTCGTGGTGCAGGGCGACCCGGCCGACCCGGCGCATCTGCGCGCGCAGATGCCGGTCGCACAGGCGCTGGCGACTTCGGTGGAGCAGTCCTTCCAGCAGTTGGCGGTGAACGATCAGCGGCAGGCGCAGGAACAGGCGCTGCAGCGTGAGCAGGATCAGCAGCTGCAGCAGGCCCGCAGCGCGCCGGTCATGGCCTGACCGGCCCCGGCGCATCTTCGTAGGCGGTAGGCGCGGCCTGCGTGCCACGCCCACCGGTCCCGTCAGCTCAGCACTTTTCCTTGCGGCCCATCAGCTTGCCCAGGCGCGACGGTTCTTCGCACTTGGGTGCCACGACCGGGGTCGGTGCCAGCGCCGCGCCGCGTGCCTTCTGCATCTGCTGCAGCTTGGCGCGGATCTGCGGCATGGCCGCCATGGCCGCCTTCTCACCTTCCAGAATGGCGGTGCCGCGCTGGCTGAAATCGGCCGCGCCGATATCCAGCACCTTCGGGCGGATCACGATGTCGGCGCGGGCCAGTTCCTGCTCGCCCAGGCGCTGGCCCATGATCGCGATCGACTGGTTGACGATGCCCAGCATGCCGGTCGGCGCCTTGCCGCTGGCCTTGCTGGAAATATCCACGGCGATCACGAACTCGGCGCCGAGCTGGCGCGCGGCGTCCACCGGCACCGGGCTGACCACGCCGCCGTCGATGTAGTTGCGGCCGCCGATCTTCACCGGCTCGAACACGCCGGGAATGCTGCTGGACGCGCGCACCGCCTGGCCGACATTGCCGCGCACGAAGATCGAACGCTCGCCGGTTTCCAGCTGGGTGGCGACGGCAGCGAAGGGCTTCTTCAACTTCTCGGCGGGGCGGTTGGCCACCTGTTCGTTGACGTAGTCCTGCAGCTTCTGGCCCTGCACCAGGCCGCCGGAGAACAGGCGCACGTCGCGGATGCTGGCTTCGTCCAGCGCCACCGCCTTGCTCTGCATCTGGAAGGCGTCCATGCCACTGGCATACAACGCACCGACCACGCTGCCGGCGCTGGTGCCGGACACCACTACCGGCTCGAATCCGTTGGCTTCCAGCATCTTGATCACGCCGATATGGGCAAAGCCCTTGGCCGCGCCGCCGCCCAGGGCGATGCCGATCTTCACCGGCTTGGCCTGCGGCACCACGGTCGGCGGCGGGGGCGGGGTGGGCCGCACCTCTTCGCCACCGCAACCGGCCAGCAGGCCGAGCAGGGCGACGGAGAGCAGCACGCGGGGGCGGAACACGGTCATCGGCAGCGGCGCACGGGGCGCGGGTTCAGGAAAGGGCGCCAGCATACCGAAGCTGCAATTTACGTGGGTAGCGCCGGGCGATGCCCGGCCGATGGTTCAGCTGGCGGTGCCGTTGCCGTTACCGTCGCCGCTGCGCTCGCCGGGCGTGGCCCGGCGCTACCGTGGAAGGTCAGAAGCGGTTGTCGCCGTCCAGCATGCGGCCCAGCCCACCCAGCACCGAGCCTTCGCCGCGGTTCTTGCCACCGCCCTGCGGCGCGGCCATCCACATGCGCCCGGCCAGGCGCGAGAACGGCAGCGACTGCAGCCAGACCTTGCCCGGCCCGGTGAGGGTGGCCAGGAACACGCCCTCGCCACCGAACAGCATGCTCTTGATGCCGCTGACCCGGCGCACGTCCATGTCCACCGTGGGGTGGTAGGCCACCACGCAGCCGGTATCCACGTCCAGGCGCTCGCCGGCAGCCAGCTCACGCTCGACCACGCAGCCGCCGGCATGGATGAACACCCAGCCGTCGCCTTCCAGCTTCTGCATGATGAAGCCCTCGCCGCCGAACAGGCCGGTCATGATCCGGCGCTGGAACTGCACGCCGATCTGTACCCCGCGGGCGCCGGCCAAAAAGCTGTCCTTCTGGCAGATCAGGCGGCCGCCATGCTGGTCCAGCTTCATCGGCAGCACGGTGCCGGGGTAGGGCGCGGCGAAGGCCACGGTGCCGCGGCCGTTGCCGGTCTGGGTATAGACCGTGGCGAACAGGCTTTCGCCGGTGACCACCCGGCGGCCGGCGGCCATCACCTTGCCCATGAAGCCGCTGCTGGCCTGCGAACCGTCGCCGAACACGGTGTCCATCTGCACCGAGGCGTCCTTGAACATCAGCGCGCCGGCTTCGGCAATCGCGCTCTCGCCCGGGTCCAGGCCGATTTCCACGAACTGCATCTCATGGCCCACGATGCGGAAATCGATCGGGTCGCCGTGGCCGCCGCTGTTACTAACCGGCGATACCACGCTGCGATGCGCCGCTGGCTGCGGTGGTGCTTCCGGTGGCGGCGTAGGCGCGACCGGCTGGCGCAGCGCGGCAACGTCGGACACCGGTGTCCACCCGGACATGCCCTGGCACCAGGCCAGCGCGTGTGGATACGCCTGCGCATGGGCGCGCGCAGCCTCGTCATCAAGCGGGCCGACACGCTCGGCCTGGCCGGCGGCATGGAAGTACCACTGGGTCATTGCTGCAGCTCCATTGCGGGAACAAACCACGAGTCTAGCCGCAGCACACGGGGGCGAATGGCAGGGCCATGAACGATCGGCATTTGCGGCGCGGGTGCTGTATTGCAACAATTATCTGGTAGCGCCGTTTTACCACCCCTCCAAACACAGCCTACCGCCATGTCTCCGACCCGCACTTCCCGTGGCCGCCTTCCGGTCGCGCGCCCCCTCGTTGCCGCTCTTTCCGCCCTGTTGCCGCTGGTAGCAGCCGCCCAGGAAACCCCTGCCGCCAAGGACCCGGTTGCCCTCGACGCCCTGCAGGTGACCGCGCAGCGGCGCGTGGAAAATGCCAAGGACGTGCCGGTGGCGATCACCGCCATCCAGGGCGAAAAGCTGGATGTGCTCGGCTCGGCCGGCGATGACATCCGCTTCCTGTCCGCACGCGTGCCCAGCCTGAACATCGAATCGTCCTACGGCCGTGCCTTCCCGCGCTTCTACATCCGCGGCCTGGGCAACACCGATTTCGACCTCAATGCCTCGCAGCCGGTGTCGCTGGTGTACGACGACGTGGTACAGGAAAGCCCGCTGCTGAAGGGCTTCCCGCTGTTCGACCTGGCCGGCGTGGAAGTGCTGCGCGGCCCGCAGGGCACCCTGTTCGGCCGCAACACCCCGGCCGGCGTGGTGAAGTTCGATTCGGCCCGTCCCTCGCAGGACGCCGACGGCTACGTGAAGGTGTCCTACGGCAGCTATGACACCTGGAACGTGCAGGGCGCCTATGGCGGCCCGCTGACCAGCCGCTGGTCGGCCCGCGTGTCCGCGCTGTACCAGCGCCGCGACAACTACGTCGACAACACCATCGCCAACGCGCCCAGCTCGGGCTTCGAAGGCTATGACGAAGCCGCCGGCCGCGTGCAGTTCCTGTACGAAGGCGACGACGTGGAAGCGCTGTTCAACCTGCACAAGCGCAAGCTCAACGGCACCGCGCGCCTGTTCCGCGCCAACATCATCCAGCCGGGCAGCAACGCACTGGTCGAGAACTTCGACCGCGACAAGGTGTCCACCGACGGCCTGAACTTCTCCAACCTGGAAACCTGGGGCGGCAGCGCGCGCATCAAGTGGGACCTGGGCCGGGTCACCCTGCATTCGATCACCGGCTATGAAACCGCCGAATCGCTGAACCACGGCGACGTGGACGGCGGCTACGGCGCCTCGTTCCTGGGTGCCGGCAACTACGGCCCGGGCTTCATTCCGTTCCCGTCCGAATCGGCCGACGGCCTGCCGCACCACCGCCAGTGGACCCAGGAATTCCGCGTCGAATCCAACGAGTGGGGTCGCTTCGACTGGCAGGCCGGCGTGTTCTACTTCGATGAAGACGTCACCATCGACAGCTTCAACTACGACTCGCTGACCCCGGGCAACCCGCAGACCGGCCACGCCGTGCAGAGCCAGCGCAACAAGGCCTGGGCCGCGTTCGCCTCGGGCGACCTGGACGTGACCGATCGCTTCAAGCTGCGTGCCGGCGTGCGTTATACCCAGGACAAGAAGGACTTCACCGCCAGCGTGCTGCAGGCCGTGCCGGGTGGTACGCCGGTCAGCGGCCCGTACCTGGCCAACAGCGATGTGGACGATGTCAGCTGGGACCTGAGCGGTGTCTACCAGATCACCGACAACATCAACGCCTATGCGCGCGTGGCCAAGGGCTTCCGCGCACCGTCCATCCAGGGCCGCCTGGCCTTCGGCGGCGTCACCCAGGCCGATTCGGAAAAGGTGATCTCGTATGAGGCCGGCATCAAGGCCGACCTGTTCGACCGTCGCGCACGCCTGGGCTTCAACGTGTTCCGCTACAACGTGGACGGCCAGCAGCTGATCGCGGTGGGTGGCAGCAACAACACCGCCACCCTGCTCAACGCCGACAAGACCATCGGCCAGGGCTTCGAGCTGGACTTCGAGGCCTACCTGACCGACCACGTGCTGATGACCCTGGGCAGCAGCTACAACGACACCGAGATCAAGGACCGCGATCTGGCGGTGGCGATCTGCGGCGGCGGCTGCACCATCACCGACCCGACCACCGTCATCAATGGTGGCACCTACGCGCTGGTGAACGGCAACCCGCTGCCGCAGGCGCCGAAGTGGATCCACAACCTGACCCTGCGTGCCGGCTTCCCGGTGAGCGATGCCAGCGAGATCTACGTCTACACCGACTGGGCGTACAAGAGCCCGGTGAACTTCTTCCTGTACGAGTCGCCGGAGTTCCGCAGCCGCAGCTCGCTGGAAGGTGGCCTGCGCGTGGGCTACAACTGGGATTACGGCCAGTACGACGTGGCCGTGTTCGGCCGCAACCTGACCAACCAGACCCGCGTGGTCGGTGCGATCGACTTCAACAACCTCACCGGCTTCCTCAACGAGCCGCGTACGTTCGGCATGGAATTCACCGCGAAGTTCTGAGGCGGTTGACTGCGTGATGCAATGAAGAAGGGCCGGCGAAATGCCGGCCCTTCTGCTTTCTGTAGAGTCGAGCCATGCTCGGCTCTACGGAGACGTGCCTTACAGCGCGCTCTGCGGGCGCACCTTCAACACCGTTTCTTCTGCCGCACAGTCACGGGCCGAGTGCTGCCCCGCCTTGCGCGCAGCAGCAATTTCCCTGCGTGCCGCCAGCAGGTCCTGCTGGAACGCCGCATTGTCGTGCAGGCGCGCAACGGCGGCGGCACCCATGAAGCGGCCTTCCAGGATGTCGCTCTGCCAATGCACGTTGCACACCAGGCGGCTTTCCCCGTAGTTGCGGCCACGGGCCTGGATGGCGTCGGCGCGGTCCGGGGCGATCTCGGAAAGAATCAGCGCCCAGGCCCAGCCGATCGAGGTGTGGCCGGAGGGGTATGAACCGTTCTTGCGCAGCCCGGCCTCATCGTCGGGCGTGCAGGTGGGTTCGCCATTGACCATGAACGGGCGCGGGCGCTGGTAGTGGTTCTTGGCCGCCTTGGTGGCCGCACTGGCATCGATCCGGCTGCGCTCCAGCAGGCGATACAGCGCAGGCGTCTTCACTGCATCCACGTCTACGTCGATCGCGCACGAGAACTGGTTGGCGCCTTCCGGGAAGCCCAGTTCGGCGTCACGCGTGGCCTGGGCGAAGCGCGGCGTGCCGCGCAGGGCGCGGGCTTCACGGCTGACCTGTTCGTCCAGCGCGAAGCCGGCCGAACCGGCCGCAGGCGGGGCAGGCACCAGCAGCAGGCTGGCCGGTACCGCCGTCGCATCCAGGTAGCCCACTGCCCTGGTGGTCACGTTGGCCTCCACCGCGGTGGGCTTGCTGGCGGTGGCGGCGCAGCTGGCCAGGGTCATGGCGATGGCAAGACCCAGCAACGGGCGGGCAGGGCGGGCGAGCAGGGACATGGGCAGACTCGGGGCTGTGAACACAGGCGCCATGATCGCAGCCGCCGCCGGGTGCCGCAGCGCCCATCGGTCATACGGCCAGACCCGGCACGGTCGGCCTGTCGCCAATGTCTTGATTCCGGTCACAGCGCACGGACTTTCACATGCCTTCAGCACCAGCATCTGCCCACAGCCGGGCCGGGGGGATCTGCTGACAAGGGAGAGATGCGATGCGCAGCACCGCAACAGGAAGTACCGTCCTGGCCCTGCTGGTGGGCCTGGCCGCCGCACCGGCACAGGCCGCCGACGTCTACGGCGTGGCCTTCGTGCATGGCACCGGCGCACAGACCAACGCCACCCAGGATTACTGGCAGCCGGCGATCATCGATACCGTGCGCCAGGGGCTGCCGAACAGCAGCAACTACGTGGTCATCAACTGCGATTTCACCCAGTACATGTGGAAGCCCGAAGCGGCCGGCTGCCTGGCCAGCCAGCTCACCGGCTTCATCGACAGCCGCGGCATCACCCAGCTGGTGGTCATCACCCATTCCAACGGCGGCAACGTGATGCGCTGGATCCTGTCCAACCCCACCTACGACAGCCGCTACCCGAAGATCATCAGCCGTACCCGCAAGGTCACCGCACTGGCCCCGTCGTCAGCCGGCACGCCGCTGGCCGATGCGGTGCTCAACGGCAATACGTTCGAAACATCGCTGGGCTGGCTGCTGGGCTACAAGAACGATGCCGTGCGCATGCAGCAGGTCGGCCACATGGCCACCTACAACGCGCAGAACCTGTATGGCACTGCCGGCCGCCCGGCGCTGCCCAAGCCGTTCCGCGCGGTGGTCGGCAGCGATGTCGAATCGGCAGTCTGGGACAGCAACAGCTACTGCGGCGGCTACGCGGCCAATGTCGGCCTGGAATTCACCCAGAACTGGTTGTCGTCCTGTTCCGATGGTTTCCTGGAATGCAGCAGCCAGAAGGCGGCCGGCAGCCTGCTGTTCACCGACAAGGCGCGCACCCAGGGGGCCGAGCCGCTGAGCCACAACCAGAGCCGGCGCGAATGCTTCGGCCTGGGCACCATCCTGCGCAACGACCTGACCCAGTGAGGGAGACGACCATGAAGATCCATTCCACCTTCCTGGCCGCTGCCGTGCTGACCGCACTTGCCGCCGGGCCCGCCCTGGCCGCACAACCGCTGCGTGCCGCCCTGGGCACCGACCAGGTGCCCGCCGCGCTGGTGGCCGCGCCCCTGCCCGCCGAAGACAGCGAGCGCGTGCCGCTGGCCTTCGCCTGGGCGCTGGACCCGGCGCAGCCGTTGCAGGCACCGGGCGCGTATGCCGCCGTCAGCCGCAGCTATTGGCAACAAGTCGACGCGGCCGAGCTGCAGCGCGGCCTGGACCTGCCGCTGACCGCCCCGGACGCGGTGATCCAGGTCAGTCCCGGTGCCGGCGCACGCGCGCTGCCCGCCGACGCACTGCAGGTGCGTGATGCCGCCGGCCGTACCAGCGTGGCCCGCAGTGTCGATGCACGCCAGCTGCAGGACGCCGGCATGGCGGTGAGCGATGGCAGCAGCATGCTGCGCACCGGTGCCAGCAGCGCGGTGGGCGCCTACCGCCTTCAGAGCGCGCAGGCGCAGGGGCGCTACGTGGTGCAGGTGCTTGAACCCAACAGCCCGGTGCGCCTGGAAGTGCAGGCCAGCCAGGCGCAGGTGCTGGCCGGTGGCAGCGTGCAGCTGCAGGCGCGCCTGCTGGAAGACGGTGCCAACGCCAACCAGCTGGCGGCACGGCGCGGCAGCCTGGGCGGCGAGGCATTGCTGGTGGCGCCCGATGGCCGCAGTTGGCCGCAGCGGCTGCTGCGCACCAGCGACGGCAGCCTGCGTGCGCAGGTGCGCATTCCCGCCCAGGCCAGCACCGTGCAGGGGCTGTGGGAACTGCAGGTGTTCGCCCAGGCAGACGGCGTACTGCGCGATGGCAAGGTGGCCTTTGCCGTGGCCCAGCCCACCGCGCGGTTCAGCGGCCAGGCCAGCCCGGATACCGCCAGCCGCCGGGTCAGCCTGCCGCTGCAGGTGGCGGCCGCCGGTCGTTACGAGGCGCGCGGCACGCTGTACGCCACCGGCGCCGACGGCCAGTTGAAGCCGGTCGCGCAGGCGCATGCCGCAGCGTGGTTCGACGGCGCCGGGCAGGGCGCACTGGTGCTGCCGTTCGACCAGGCACCGCTGCCTGCCGGCTTCGGTGCGCCGTATGAACTGCGTGAGCTGCAGCTGCAGGACCAGAGCCGGATGGCACCGATCGAATCGCGCGCGCAGGCGCTGCGGTTCTGAGCAACAGCAGCGGGCCGGTAAACCCGGCCCGCTGCAACCGCGTAAGGGCGAGGCAACATCGCGATGGGGATCTATCACGGGGGAACCGCGCGATGGGGATCGATCTCGGGGGTAGAGTCGACTGTCAGTCGACTAACGCGCGCAGCGCGGGATTTTCGGGGGGCGCACGAAGAGCAGTCGACTGACAGTCGACTCTACCGTCATCCGTCATCCGTCATCCGTCATCCGTCATCCGTCATCCGTCTCACGTGCGCTTCGACCCGGTGGTTCACCCCGCGTACGCGCTCAATCGGCCTTCGTGTTCCACCACGTGGATCGCACCGCCGAACACCGCCGACAGCGGCTCATCACGCAGCAGTTCATCGCGCGGGCCATCGGCCAGCACGCGGCCATCGCGCAGCAGCACCACCCGCTCGATCTCGGGAATCACCTCTTCGATATGGTGAGTCACCAGCACCAGGGTGATGCCCTGCTGGGCCAGGGCGCGCATGGTGGCGATCAACTGCTGCCGCGCCACCACGTCCAGCCCGGTGGACGGTTCATCCAGCAGCAGCGCCTGCGGCCGGTTCACCAGCGCACGGGCGATCAGCACGCGGCGGGTCTCGCCGGCCGACAGCTCGGCATACGCGCGTTCGCGCAGGCCCAGCGCACCGGTCATGGCCAGGGTCTGGCCCACCCGCTCGCGCATGTCGGCGGTCACTTCACGGAACGCCGGCACCACATAGCTGGCGAAGAAGCCCGACAGCACCGCCTGTTCCACGGTCAGCCCGGGCATGTCGGACAGGTTGCTGCTCAGATCGCCAGTGACGATGCCCAGCTGCGAGCGCAACCGGTCCACCTGCCAGCGGTTCTGCCCCAGCACCTTCACCGCCACCCGGCCATCGGCCTGGGCCAGCGGATACAGTTCGCGGGTAATCAGCTTGATGAAGGTGGATTTGCCACAGCCGTTGGGTCCCAGCAGCGCGGTGTGCTGGCCCTGGGCGATGCGCAGGCTGAGCGCGTGCAGCACCTTCACCTGGCCACGCATCACGCTGGCGTGGTCCAGTTCGATCAGGGGCGGCAGGGCGTCGCCGGCGCCGGCCGGCGACGGGGCGTGGGTGCGTGGTTCAGGACTCGACAACGGGGTTCCCCAACGTGTGAACGGTGCCACGGAATGACGGTGCCGATCACCGTCGCAGGGTGCAGTTTGCAACGCAAGCGCCCATCATGTCTGCCATCCCCGCGTCGATCTGGAGAGCCGCCATGCCCGATGCCCTGATCTCCCTGCTGGCCCACGGCCTGCTTGGCCCGACGTGGTGGGAGCTGCTGCTGATGCTGCTGGTCTTCACCCAGCTGACCATCTTCTCGGTCACCCTGTACCTGCATCGCAGCCAGGCCCACCGCGGCGTGGATTTCCACCCGGTGCTGGCCCACCTGTTCCGTTTCTGGCTGTGGCTGACCACCTCGATGATCACCCGCGAATGGGTGGCCATCCACCGCAAGCACCACGCCAAGGTGGAAACCGAAGACGACCCGCACAGCCCGGTCACCCGTGGCATCGGCCAGGTGTTCTGGCACGGCGTGGAACTGTACCGGCAGGCCCGCGGCCAGCGCGCGGACATCGAACAGTACGGCCGCGGCACTCCGGACGACGCCATCGAGCGCCACCTGTATACGCCGCGCGCCAACCTGGGCCCGGTGCTGATGCTGGCCATCAACGCGGCCTTGTTCGGCCTGCCGGGCGTGGCGCTGTGGGCCATCCAGATGGCCTGGATTCCGTTCTGGGCGGCCGGCGTGGTCAACGGCCTGGGCCACTGGTGGGGCTACCGCAACTATGAATCGGCCGATACCTCCACCAACCTGACGCCGTGGGCGTTCTGGATCGGCGGTGAAGAATTGCACAACAACCACCATGCCTTCCCCAGTTCGGCGCGCTTTGCGATGCGGCGCTGGGAATTCGATATCGGCTGGAGCGCGATCCGCCTGCTGCAGGCATTGCGCCTGGCCACGGTGCTGCGCGTGGCGCCGGCCATGGATGTGCGCCCGAACATTGCCGTGCCCGATGCGGACACTCTGAAGGCATTGCTGTCGCACCGTTTCCAGGCCATGACCGACTACCAGCGCAACGTCTTCGTGCCGGCACTGCGCGAAGAGGCCGCCCACGCCGGGGCGAAGCTGCGCCGTCTGCTGCCGCGCCGGCTGCGCCGCGGTCTGGTGAACGACGGCCGCTGGCTGCACCCGGACAGTCGCGCGCAGTTGCGCGCCTGGGTCGCGCAGCGTCCGCGCATCGGTGTGCTGGTCGAGTTCCGCGCGCGCCTGGCCACGCTGCTGGAAGCCCGCGGCCACGACGCGGCCGAGCGCCTGCGCCAGCTGCAGGCCTGGTGCCGCGAAGCCGAAGAAAGCGGCATCGCCGCACTGCAGGCCTACGCCGCGCGCCTGAAGGGCTACACCTTGGTGGGCGCATGAAGCGCATTGCAGGAGCATTGTTGGCCGTGCTGGTGCCGCTGTGCGCGCAGGCCCAGGTGAGCGACACCGCCACCTACCTGCAGCGCATGGACAGCGATGGCGACGGCCGCGTGAGCGAAGCGGAGTACGTGCAATGGATGCTGTACGCCTTCGACCGCATGGACCGCAACGGCGATGGCGTACTGACGGCCGACGAGCTGCCGGGCGGCAAGGGCCGGCCGATCACCCGCGAGCAGCAGCGGCAGACCCTTATCCAGCGCTTCCACAAACAGGATGCCAACCGCGATGGCTATCTGGACGCGCGTGAACTGTCCGCCCCGCCGCGCTGATCGGCGATCATGACGGCCGCACCGCTGCAAGGGAAAACCTCACCATGGATGACCACATCGACGATGAACTGATGCAGGAGTGGACGGCATTCTGTGCCGGACACAGCGAGCAGGAGGACTGGTATTTCTCCGGCCTGCTGCAGGGCGTGACCGGGCCGGACACGCTGGACGCGGTGTTCGCCACCTTTCCGCATGCCGATGAACTGCGTGCGCGCGCGCTGGACGTGCTCGGTGCCGGTCACTGGGGCGACCACCTGTACCTGCAGCCGGCCCACGTGGGCGATGCGCAGGCGCTGGCCCGCGCCGCGCGCGCCTGGCTGGACGAGCTGGCCCGGGTGGCCGGTGCTGCCGGCGAGCCCGCGCTGCAGGCCACGCTGCGTGCTGTTCCGGTGGTCGAAGCCCCCGCTGACCGTCTGCAGTCGGCCTGGAGCGGCTCGGGACCAGCGGCCTACCTGCACGATGTCATCTGCGATGAAGTGCGCCGGGCGCGCACGCTCGACACCCCGCAGATGAACGCACTGGACGAGGCGCTGTACCACCTTGCCTCCGATCTCTACTTGGGCTGGTACATCGCCCAGCCACTGGCCCCGGCCGCGGTCGATTTCGGGCCCTATCTGGCGTTCTGGCGGCTGGGTGGGCGGGGTGCATTGGTGGAAGGTGCCTTCCTGGTCGAAGCGCCCGCCGCGGGCGCGTAGGGCGCCTTGTCCGGTAGCGCCGGGCCATGCCCTACGGCTTCGCATGGCCCGGCGTAGAATCAGCGCATGCCTGAACTGCCCGAAGTCGAAACCACCCGCCGTGGCCTGGCGCCGCATCTGGAAGGCCGCCGCGTGCACGGTGTGATCCTGCGCCGCGCCGACCTGCGCTGGCCCATCCCGCCGGACGTGGCCGAGCAGTTGCCGGGGCAGCGCATCGACAGCGTACGGCGCCGTGCCAAGTACCTGCTGCTGGATACCGCCGTGGGCAGCGCCGTACTGCACCTGGGCATGTCCGGCAGTCTGCGCGTGTTGCCCGGCGACACGCCGCTGCGCACGCACGACCACGTCGATATCAGCCTGGACAATGGCTGCCTGCTGCGCTTCAACGACCCGCGCCGCTTCGGCAGCCTGCTGTGGCAGCCGGCCGGTGAAGTGCATCCGCTGCTGCAGGGCCTGGGCCCGGAGCCCCTGGACGAGATCTTCGACGGCGACTATCTGTTCGAACGCAGCCGCGGCCGCAGCGCGCCGGTGAAGACCTTCCTGATGGACCAGGCCGTTGTAGTGGGGGTGGGCAACATCTACGCCGCCGAAAGCCTGTTCAAGGCCGGCATCAGCCCATTGCGCGAGGCCGGCAAGGTCTCCCGCGCGCGCTACCAGCGGCTGGCGCGCGAAGTGAAGGACACGCTGGGCTATGCGATCACCCGTGGCGGCACCACCCTGCGCGATTTCATCAGCCCCGACGGCGCTCCCGGTTACTTCGAGCAGGAACTGCTGGTATACGGCCGCGATGGCCTGCCGTGCCCGCAGTGCGGGCGCCCGTTGAAGCACGCCATGATCGGCCAGCGCGCCAGCGTCTGGTGCAGCCGCTGCCAGCGCTGAACGTCTTCATGCGCTGCACACCGGCAGCGCTATAGTCCAGCCAACATCCGGCGGGGGAACGTTGGCGATGGATGAGGGACCGGACATCACCGTATGGCTGGACGCTGCGCGTGGCGGTGATCGCACCGCGCTGGACCGCGTGCTGACCACGCTCTACCAGGAACTGCACACCATGGCCCGGCGCCAGTTGGCCGGCCAGCAGGGGCGCACCCTGGATGCCACGTCGCTGGTGCACGAGTCGTACCTGAAACTGCTGGGCAGCCGCGGCGCCGCCCGCTTCGAAGATCGCGCGCACTTCTTCGCCTACGCGGCATCGTCCATGCGCAGCGTGGTGGTGGACTACGCGCGCAACCGCCTGGCCCGCAAGCGCGGCGGCGACCTGAAACGGGTGGCCGAGATTCCCGAGAACAGCAGCAGTGGCGTGCGCCTGGACGAAGACCTGCTGGCCCTGGACGTGGCCCTGGAACGCCTGCAGGCGGTGGACGCGCACCTGGGCCGGGTGGTGGAACTGCGTTACTTCGCCGGGCTGTCCGAACAGGAGATTGCCGAACTGAGCCAGCGTTCCGAACGCAGCATCCGCCGCGACTGGCAGAAGGCGCGCCTGTTCCTGCTGGCCGCCATGCGCGAAGACTGAGCACAGCGACACGGCCCGGCCGATGGACAGCGCACGCTGGCAGGAACTTTCATCCTGGCTGGACCAGTTGCTGGAGCTGGACCCGGAGGCGCGGCAGCGGCGCCTGCAGCGCCTGACCGAGCATGATCCGGCGCTGGGCCACGAACTGCAGCGGCTGCTGCAGCAGGAACCGGACAGCCAGGATTTCATGGCCCAGCCGCTGTGGACGGCGCCGCCACCGGGCCGCGCCGGCAGCGAAGTGGGACCGTACCGGCTGCTGCGCCCGCTGGGCGAAGGTGGCATGGGCGAGGTCTGGCTGGCCGAGCGCTGCGATGGCCTGTACCAGCGCCAGGTGGCGCTGAAGCTGCTGCGCAGTGGCGTGGCCGATCCCGGCCTGCGCCAGCGCTTCGGCCGCGAGCGGCAGATCCTGGCCCGGTTGCAGCACCCGCACCTGGCGCAGCTGCTGGATGCCGGCGTGGATCTGCACGGACAGCCCTACCTGGCGCTGGACTACGTGGAAGGCGAGCCGATCAGCGACTACTGCCGCAGGGTGCAGCCGCCGCTGGAAGCCCGGCTGCAGTTGATGCTGCAGGTCTGCGCGGTGGTCAGCCATGCCCACGCCAACCTGGTGGTGCACCGCGACCTGAAGCCGTCCAACATCCTGGTGCGCGACGATGGCACGGTGAAGCTGCTGGACTTCGGCATTGCCAAACTGCTGGACCACGACGACACCAGCAGCCCGCACCCGGCCACCGAGATCCGCGCGTTCACCCTGCACTACGCGGCCCCGGAGCAGGTGCGCGGTGAACTGGTCAGCACGCTTACCGACGTCTATTCCCTGGGCGTGGTGCTGTTCGAAGTGGTGACCGGGCACAAGCCCTACCGGCTGCGCCGGCACAGTGATGCCGAATGGGAACGTTCGATCCTGGACGTGCAGGCGCCACGCGCCTCGGTGCTGCTGCAGCGGCTGGCCGACCAGCCCGGCGCGCCGCGTCGCGCGCTGCAGCGGCAGGCCCGGCGCCTGCGCGGCGATCTGGATGTCGTGCTGGAAAAGGCCCTGCAGAAAGACCCCGACCAGCGCTATGCCTCGGCCGAGGCGATGGCCGGTGACCTGCGGCGCTTCCTGCAGGGGCAGCCGATCCAGGCACGTCCGCCCGGCGTGGGCTACCGCGTGCGCAAATACGTGGGCCGGCACCGGTGGGGCGTGGCGCTGGCGTCGGTGGCCGTGCTGGGCTTGCTGGGCACCACGTCCATGGCGTTGTGGCAGGCGCGGCAGGCGCGGCTGGAAATGGCCCGCGCGCAGGCCATGCAGGATTTCACCGTGGGCCTGTTCGACAAGGCGGCCAGCCAGCGCCACGGGCATTTCGACGTGCCACAACTGCTGGCTGCCGGGCAGCAGCGTGGCGAAGCGGAGCTGGCCGACCAGCCGCTGGCACTGGCCGAGCTGGAGGGCGTGATCGGGCGGCTGCGGATCGGCCTGGGCGACTACCAGTTGGCCCTGCAGACACTGGATCGGCAGCGCCAACTGCTGCAGCGGGTGGACGATGTGCCGCCCGCGCTGCAGCTGGAGGCGGTGACCCAGCGCGGGCGCGCGCTGCGCATGCTGGGCCGCGACCGCGAATGCCTGGCCCATCTGCAGCCGCTGCAGTCCCTGGCCGCCACCGAAGCCAGTGCCCTGCCGGCGTCGGTGGCCGAATTCCACAGCCAGCTGGGCCGCTGCCAGGCCGAACTGGGCGATGCCGAGGCGGCACGGCGATCCTTCACGCAGGCCCTGGCACTGCGCCACCAGGGCATTGGCGAGCGCTTCGGGCGTGCCGAATCGCTGGCCGACCTGGCCGGTCTGGACGCCGCCGCGGGGGACCTGCCGGCGGCGCTGGCCGGCTACCGCCAGGCCTTGGCGCTGCTGCAGCAGCCCAGCGATGCCAGCAGCCCGCAGGTGATCAGCCTGCACCGCCAGCTGGGCGATGTGCTGGCGCGGCAGGGGCAGGCGGCTGCCGCCGCCAGCGAGCTTGAACTGGCCTGGACAGCCGCCCAGGAGGCCTGGGGTCCGCGCCACCCGGAGGCGCTGGTGGTGCGCCGGGCGCGCGCGCTGCTGGCGCTGCAGCGGGGCGAACGGGCCCTGGCCGGCGAGGAGCTGCGGACCGTGCAGGCACAGTTGCTGACCGCGCTGGGGCCGAGCCATCGCGAGATCGGCCACGGTGAACTCGCCCTGGGCCAGTGGGCCAGCGCCAGTGGCGATGCGGCTACCGCGGCGGGCCACTACGCGCGCGCGGCCACGCTGTGGCGACAGCCCGACCACACCGCGTTGCTGCCACAGGCGCTGCTGGCGCAGGGGCAGGCGCTGCAGCAGGCCGGTCAGCCCGCACAGGCGCGCGAGGTGCTGGCCGAAGCACGGCAGCTGCTGCTGGCCCAGCGCGGCCCGCAGGCGCCGGGCCTGCGCGGGCTGGAGGCCCGCATCGCCGCGCTGGCGCAGACTGAACCGCAGCCGGCCACCTCCGCTGCCCGTTAACGTTTGTCTGCCTATGATGGCCGACCTTTCCCTTGCTCCCGCGCCTGCATGCAACGTCGCGATTTCCTCCGCAATGCCTCCCTTGCCCTGGCTGCGTTCGGCCTGCCTGCCCTGCCTGCCTGTGCGGCCGGCAAGAGCGGCCAGCTGGGCCTGCGTCGCCTGGGCCAGCCGCAGCCGTTCGATTTCGCCACCCTGAAGGGCCAGGCCCGTGCCTTGGCCCAGGCCCCCTACAAGAGCCACAAGCGCGTGCTGCCGGGCCGGCTGGAAGGGCTGGACTGGGACCAGTACCAGTCGATCGGCTACCGCCAGGACCACGCGCTGTGGGCCGACCAGCCGGGCCGGTTCCAGGCCAAGTTCTTCCACCTGGGCCTGTACTTCCATTCGCCGGTGCGCATGTTCGACGTGGTGGATGGCAAGGCACAGGAACTAGCCTACGACGGCGCGGCGTTCAACTACGGAAAGAGCGGCATCAAGAACGGTGAACTGCCCGCCGATCTGGGGTTCGCCGGTTTCCGCCTGAACACCCGCACCGACACCGACCGCGATTTCGCCGCCTTCCTCGGTGCCAGCTACTTCCGCGCCGTCGGCAAGGAAGGCCAGTACGGGCAGTCCGCGCGTGGCCTGGCCATCGACACCGGCATGGGCAAGCCGGAAGAATTCCCCGATTTCATCGCCTACTACCTGGAACAGCCGGCGGCCGATTCCAACACCCTGGTGGTGTATGGCCTGCTGGATTCGCCCAGCGTGACCGGCGCCTACCGCTTTGCCATCACCAACGGCGACGTGCTGCTGATGGACATCGACAGCGCCCTGTACCCGCGCAAGGCGATCGAGCGGCTGGGCATTGCGCCCTGCACCAGCATGTACCAGGTGGGCGAGAACGACCGCCGCATGGGCTGGGACTGGCGCCCGGAAATCCACGATACCGACGGCCTGTCACTGTGGACCGGGGCGGGCGAATGGATCTGGCGGCCGCTGCTGAACCCGCGCAACCTGCGCTTCAACATGTTCGTGGACCGTAACCCGCGCGGCTTCGGCCTGCTGCAGCGCGACCGCAACTTCGACCATTACCAGGATGACGGCGTGTTCTACGAGAAGCGCCCGTGCCTGTGGGTGGAGCCGAAGGGCGAATGGGGCGAAGGTTCGGTGCAGCTGGTGGAAATTCCCACCGTGGATGAAACCTTCGACAACATCGTCGCGTTCTGGAACCCGAAGGAAAAGCCGCAGGCCGGGCAGGAACTGCTGATCGGCTACCGCCTGTACTGGGGCGCCGAACCGCCGGCGCGCCCGCCGCTGGCGCACTGCGTGGCCAGCCGTACCGGCCTGGGCGGCATCATCGGCAAGAAGCGCGAGTACTTCAGCTGGCGCTTCGCGGTGGATTTCGAAGGCGGCGAACTGGCCGGTCTGATCGACAAGGCCGACGTGGAAGCGGTGGTGGAAACCAGTCGGGGCCGGGTCGAGATTGTTTCGGCGCGCCCGCTGCGCGAGATCAAGGGGTATCGGGCGATGTTCGACCTGGTGCCGCCGGAGGGCAGCAGCGAGCAGATCGACATCCGCCTGTACCTGCGCAGCGGCGGCAAGACCCTGACCGAGACCTGGCTGTACCAGTACACCCCGCCGCCGGCCGGCGCGCCCGAGCGCACGCTGTACTGAGGGGGCTGGTTTGCAGGGCTTGCAGCCCTGCACCTGCTTCAATCAACGTCAACGTCAAGCGCGTGCATTTCGTGGGATGGCGGACTGCCGCGATCTGTCGGAACAGCGCACTGCTCTGGTAGGTGTCGACCTTGGTCGACACCTACCAACAGCCGCAGGAACCTGTCAGAGGCGGGGGGGGGGGGGGGGGGGGGGGGGGGGGGGGGGGG